>DYOS01000158.1 GCA_020720405.1 Caldithrix sp.
AGTTTCGCAGAAAAACGGGAAGTAGCAATCGCAGAATTTGCGTAATTTCCAAAAATCGGCGGGCTAACAAAGTGTGCACCTGACGCTGGGGATTCTGCGCACATCCCAAGCAGTTTTCTACGCCTTATCATTTTTCTGGCTGGACGGCTTCGCCGTCCCCCGCCCCAGCGCAGGTAACGCAAACCGTTATTTGCTTACAAATCTTAAATATTTTGATGCGAAATTAAATTGTAATACATTAGCTAAAAAACGGACTAATAGGAATTAATTATGTATCAAGTCAATATCCACCAAGCTAAAACAAACTTATCAAAACTAATTAAGAAAGCTGTTAATGGAGAAGAAGTTATAATTGCCAAAGGAAATGTGCCACTTGTAAAAATAGTCGGCCTTGCCTCACATAAACCAAAACGCAAATTAGGAAGTGCCACAGGTTTTATAGATATAGCACAAGATTTTGATGAGCCGCTTGAAGATTTTGAGGATTATATTGAGTGAAATATTTATTGGATACACATACTTTGCTCTGGCTAACTACAAATGATCCCAGATTAAGCCAAAACTCGAAGGAATTGTACTTGAATGCGGAGAACGAAATTTTTTTTAGTATGGCCAGCGTTTGGGAGTTAGCAATTAAATCAAGTATTAAGAAAATAACATTTGCTAAAACACTTGAAGACTACATTGAAGAGCATGTAAAAGGTAATAACATAGAAATAATGCAAATTGAATTGCCCCATGTTCTTAGAGTAGAAAGCCTGCCATTTCATCACCGTGACCCATTTGATAGATTGCTAATTGCACAGGCTATCGAGAATAATATTTCAATTATTGGAATGGATAGTATTTTTGACAAATATAAAATTAACCGTATCTGGTGATTTTTCGGCAGATAAAAAAGTGTTGTAAACAGAATTCTGTGTACGCCGGTGAACAGGCAGCCGGAAATTTATTCAACCTCAAATGCGGTATACATTAAGCGTTATGTCGCAACTAATGTTCTTATCGAAAAAGAAAGACATCCTTGAAAAGAATTCTCAGATTTGCAGCAACAGTTACCGTGGCCCATGTCGTTACTTATATCGGCGTGGGAGTATTAGCCTATATTTTTCTAACCCGTGAGTTTTTCGATTCATCTGATACACTGGTGGCTCAGGTTTTACGAACCCCCGGAGACCTGGAGCTATGGCCGCATGTCATACGCTGGATGATACCATTTCAGGTTGCTCGTGGCAACGCGGAACGTATTTCTCATCCTTTGACGGATGCATTCAGCTCAGCACCTACCGCTCAATGCGGATAGAAAATGAAACCGGCTTACCCAGCCATGCTTTTCATCTTTCCCGTCTTTGCTTATTTTAGCCCTGCTTTGGAATACCGGGCTCAACCACGCCGTTCCAACCACCGCATTCAAAAAAAAAGGACAATAAAATGACCGAACCCCATGAAAAGATGTGTCCGCTTTTCCCGGACACGCCCTGCCCCCGGGCTGAAGAGGGCGCTGCCGATGAATGTCTGCTCCGCCTTGAAACCGATTACGATCCCATGACCCAGGCCAACGATTTTTTGTTTCTGCATTGTGCCCTGCATCGGGCGCAGCAGGCGGGAGATAAAACCGGTAACAGCGGTTCAATCACAGATTAATACCCATTGCCGGACGCTGGTCCGGCAGAGAACCGCAAACAGGAGATGAACTTTTAATGGCGACAAAATCCAAAACTATTTCAACTATCGGCAATCTGAACCGGGAGACATTGCTCCGCCTCTATCGCAACATGGTTTTGTCACGTTTTATGGATGACAAAATGCTGATCATGCTCAAACAGGGCAAAAGCTTTTTTCATATTGGCGCCGCCGGCCACGAAGCTATTCAGACTGCCGCCGCCTATGCCCTGCAGCCCGGCTATGATTATGCCTATCCTTACTACCGTGATCTGGCCTTTGCCCTGCAATTCGGCACCACGCTGAAGGAAGTTTTTCTGAACTTCCTGGCTAAGGACAGCGATCCCAGTTCCGGTGGCCGGCAAATGCCCAATCATTACGGCCATTTCAAACAACGTATCGTTTCCCAGTCCAGCCCGACCGGAACCCAGTACCTGCAGGCGGTCGGGACGGCCCTCGGCGCGGTGAAGGAAGGTAAAGACGAAGTGGTTTATGTTTCCTCGGGTGAAGGCACAACCAGTCAAGGCGATTTCCATGAGGCACTGAACTGGGCCTCGCGCGATAAACTCCCGGTTATCTTTGTTATTCAAAATAATAAATACGCCATCTCCGTTCATATCTCGCAGCAAATGTCCGGGCAGTCGGTATTCAAATTCACCGGTGGATATGACGGTCTGAACCGCTACCGGGTGGACGGTACGGATTTTATTAAATCGTATGATGTGGTTCGGCAGGCCGTGGAAGACGCCCGTGCCGGGAAAGGTCCGGCGTTGATTGAAGCCGATACGGTTCGACTTCTGCCCCATTCTTCTTCCGATTCACAGATTAAGTATCGGGGCAAGGAGGATCTTGAAAAGGACAAAGAGCAGGACCCGATCCGCAAGCTGGAAATTCTTCTGACCGAAGCCGGAATGTTTGATTCCGGAGAACTGGAAAGTCTGCGCAAAATATACAAGACTGAAGTTGATCAGGCCGCTGAAGAAGCGGAAAAAGCAGCAGACCCATCGCCGGAAAGTCTTTATGTTAACCTATATGCCGGCGCTGATCTTACTTCGGACATTGAATATGAAAAGACGATCCCGGCCGGGGAGAAGGTGGTGCTGGTTGATGCCATCAATCATGCCCTGAAAGAAGAAATGAGCCGTAACGAAAAGATGTACATTTTCGGGCAGGATGTGGCCGATGGCAAAGGCGGTGTATTTACGGCAACCACCGGCATTTCAACCAGATTCGGGAATGAGCGCTGTTTTAATGCGCCCCTGGCCGAGTCCAGTATTGTCGGTGTAGCTATTGGTATGGCCGTACGCGGTCTGCACCCGGTAATTGAAATACAGTTTGGCGATTATATCTGGACGGCCATGATGCAGATTCGCAACGAGCTTAGCGTGATGCGCTGGCGTTCCGCCGGACATTGGGCAGCACCGGTTGTCGTGCGTGTTCCGGTCGGCGGATACATTCATGGCGGACTGTGTCATTCGCAGAATATTGAGGCATTTTTTGCCCATATCCCGGGTCTCAAAATCGCCTATCCGTCCAATGCAGCCGATGCCAAAGGTCTGCTCAAGTCGGCCATCCGCGGTGCGGACCCGGTTTTATTTCTTGAGCACAAGGGCTTGTACCGCCAGAGTTATGCCTCGGCGCCCGAACCGGATGCAGAATATTTGCTGCCATTCGGTAAGGCCAATACGGTTCGCAGTGGCGAAGACCTGACCATTGTAACCTGGGGCGCACTGGTGCAGAAAGCGCTGGAAACCGCCCGGCTGCTGGAAAAAGAAGGTGTTTCGGTTGAAGTGATCGACATCCGCACCATTCAGCCTTTGGATACCGAAACCATCATCCATTCGGTGAAGAAAACCGGAAAAGTGCTGGTCGCCCATGAGGACACCCGTTATCAGGGTTTTGGCGCTGAGATAGCCGCCCATATCGGAGAGTTTGCTTTTGAATTCCTCGATGCGCCGGTGCGCCGTCTGGCCGGCAGCGATACACCGGTGCCGTTCAGCCCGGTGCTGGAAGAACTGGCCTTGCCGCAGACAAATGATATATACACCGCCGCTGGAGAACTGGCCCGGTACTGATTTGAAGAGCAGGAGTTGCAATGAGATTTAAAATGGTTATGCCTAAAATGGGTGAATCGATCATGGAAGGTACCATCCTGAAATGGTTAAAAGCGGTCGGAGACAAGCTGGACAAAGACGAGATTATTCTTGAAATAAGTACCGATAAAGTGGATTCCGAAATTCCCACTCCGGTCGAAGGCGTGCTGGCCGAGATTGTGGCCAGAGAGGGTGAAACAATCGAAGTCGGCAAGGTGATTGCGCTGATCGAAACCGGTACCGCCGAGGCGGAGGTTGAAAGTCAGAAGGCGGAAACGACAGCGCCGGTATTACTGGAAAAGGAAACTACGGCTCCGGCAGTTCTCTCAAAACCGGCTGTGTCGCCGGGACGTTTTTATTCGCCGGTTGTGCTCAATATGGCCCGCCAGCATGGGATTGGTATGGAGCAATTGGAAAAGCTGCCCGGTACGGGATTGGATGGCCGGGTGACCAAAAAGGATATGCTCCGGCTGATTGAAATGGGCGAACCGCCTGCACCAGCGAAACCCGTGCCGGTTCAAGCGGTGCAGAATCTGGTTAGTTCGGGTGCGCTGGAAATTATTACCATGGATCATGTCCGCAAATCGATTGCGGCACATATGATTCAGTCGGTGCAGACTTCAGCCCATGTCAGCCTGTACACCGAAGTCGATCTGATTAATATCGAAAAAATCCGTGAGCGGCGGAAGGAGAGCTTTAAGCAGCGTGAAGGATTTGGCTTGAGCTATATGCCGTTTATCCTCGAAGCGACGGTTAAAGCCTTAAAAGAATTCCCCTACCTTAATGCCTCGCTGCAGGGTGAGACCATTCAGGTTAAAAAGTTTTACAATATCGGTATCGCCGTAGCTGTCGGACAGGGCTTGATTGTGCCCAATGTTTTTGCCGCCGATGAGAAAAATCTACTCGGCCTGGCCCGGGTGGTAAATGACCTGGCCGTACGGGCCAGAACCCGGAAGCTGAAGCCGGAAGAAGTAACCAACGGTACATTTTCGATTTCCAACTTCGGAGTTTATGGCACAACCATCGGCTTCCCGATCATCAATCAGCCGCAGTCGGCTATTCTCGGGGTCGGGGCAACAAAAAAACGTGCTGTTGTCATTGATGATGCCATCGCCATCCGACCGGTTATGTACCTGTCGCTGACCATCGATCACCGTTTAATTGACGGGGCAATGGGCTCACAATTTTTGGAGCGTATCCGCCACCTGCTGGAAGGTTACGATCCGGCACTGGTTGTATAACCGGGAATTTTGGGGACTGGTATCGGGCGGAGGAAATAACAGAAAGCATACAGAAATCGCAGATCTCGGTGGCTGGTAGATAAAAATAAGAAAACCAATCAGCCGGGTAGCTTTGTTTCGTGAAAATTCGTGCTGTGCCCGGCTCTGTCGGGTCATTTGTGGATAAAGAATTTTTGACAGGATCACAGGAGTTGGGGAAGTGGCGCAGCGGCGTTGCGCCCATATAAAAGCAGAGAGCAGATGAACCATTGTTATTTGTCATGCTGATCCCGCATGGGCGGGATTAGGGTGCCATCGGTGGCTAAGAAATAAGAAATAAGAAAACTGAACAGCCAGGTAAAACAATAGGCAGCATAAAGCAGTAAAGAAGTCGGTGTGTTCCCGGTGGCTAAGAAATTTTGACAGGATACTTTGTCCCGCCCGGGCGGGATGACGACTGAGGAGTTCTTCAATTCCCAATTCCTTCGATCCGATCGGTGTCATTCGTGGGCAAAGAATTTTTGGCAGGGGAAAAAATGAATCGGCTCTCAGCC
>DYOS01000159.1 GCA_020720405.1 Caldithrix sp.
GCACTTAATCCTAATATTTATAACATCTTATGATTTTTTAAGGAAGCCCTAATTAAAAACCGGTGCATATATTTCTCTGTTCATTTCTTTTTAAGCCGAGCCTGTTTTAAAATACTCTCCAGAGTACCCGGCGCCAAATCATGGCTGGGGGGTTACTCTGCCTTTTTTTACCGGGTATTTGTATTTCCGGTGACTGCCTTTTGTCGCAATCAAAAACCAGCCATCTGCCTTAATATATTTAATTAATTCCCGGACTTTCATGTTTCGAACAACCTTTATCAGACGATCCGGAAATGATCAACAATCACACAGCGCCGCAAACGGACAAATGACCGCGCCGAGGTTACGCCTTCCCCGGTTGGTGTGGTAATAGTCATCGATGTCCAACCTTCACCGCCGATACCAAGACCGGCTGCGCAGGGACCGTTCTTTACAAAAATACTGGTATTAATCTCATTGGCCATGCGGTGCATATTATCGATATTTTTGGAATGCATGGCGGCCGTATGCCGTAAATTGCGCTCCAGCTTTTTGGCCAGATCGATGGCGTGATCAGCAGATGAAGCACGGATCACCGGAATGACCGGCATCAGCAATTCGAGCGTGGCAAAGGGATGTCCGGCATCGGTTTCGACAAACAGCAGACGGGTCGTTTCGGGCACATTCAGACCGATGGCCCGGGCATACTCCACCGCGTTTTTACCCACCCATTTGCGGTTGGTCGTTACTTTTTCTCCGGGATAACCTTCGAGAATAATTTTAGCCAGCTCATCAGCCTGCCCGGCGGTCAGCTCAACCGCATGGTGATTGGCCATCTCCTTTTTCAGCCTGTCGGTGATGCTGTCCACGGCAATCACTTCCTTCTCATCGGTGCACAAAATATTATTATCCAGCGCAGCGCCGAAAACAATGTCGCGGGCGGCTTTAGCCAGGTCAGCGGTTTCATCCACCACCACCGGGGGATTTCCTGCGCCGGCGGCCATCAGCCGTTTGTCGGTGATTTTGCGGGCGGCATGAACCACACCTTCCCCGCCGGTTACCACCAACAGATCGATGCCCGGAAAGCGGAACAATTCCTGGGCCGACTCAATAGATGGCTCATAGGTTGTGGTTAATAAATGCGAGGGGCCGCCGGCCTCGGCGATGGCCTGGTTCATCAGTTGAATGGCGCGTTGGGAAACACGTTTGGCACTGGGATGCGGAGCGAAGACGACCCCGTTTCCCGCTGAGACCATTGAAATGGAATTATTGATGACGGTTGCTGCGGGATTGGTTGATGGGGTAACGCTGGCAATGACACCCCAGGCCGCATTTTCGGTCAGCGTTAAACCATGATCACCGGACAGCGCCTCGGGATGCAGATTTTCGATGCCCGGTGTTTTGCGGGCCTGGGTAATGTTCTTGACATACTTGTCTTCAACCCGGCCCATGCCGGTTTCCTGTACCGCCATTTCGGCCAGTTCGCGGGCATGCTTTTCGGCATAAGCCCGCATATTGCGGATCATTTTTTCGCGCAGCTCAAGATTACGGATGGCTTTCTGCGATTCGGTGGCTGCCGTTACCGCCTCGTCAAGTGATTCGAAAATGCCCTGTGCCGAACCTTTCCCGGCAACGGAACCGTCTTCCAACTGGCGAACAACCTGATCGACGATTTTGGCAATATCACCAGGCGTTAAGTTCATAGTTTAGTTCCTGTTATTTTATGGCAATGGGAAAAATTTCTTCCAGGTCACCGTGCGGCCGCGGGATAACATGAACGGCAACCAGTTCGCCGACCCGTTCCGCAGCAGCAGCGCCGGCATCGGTGGCAGCTTTACAGGCCGCAACATCACCGCGGACAATGGCCGTAACCAGACCGCCGCCAGTTTGTTTGTAGGCCACCAGCTTCACTTTGGCCGCTTTAACCATAGCGTCCGAGGCTTCGATCAGACCAACCAGACCCTTGGTTTCAATCAATCCTAATGCTTCCATTAAATATTTACTCCTGATGTGAAATGTTTACTTCGTTTCTGGCAAGCCGATCGGGAAGACTTCTTCCAGATCTGTATGCGGTCTTGGGATAACATGAACGGCAACCAGTTCGCCAACCCGTTCGGCAGCAGCGGCGCCGGCATCGGTAGCTGCCTTACAGGCGGCAACATCACCGCGCACCAGAGCGGTCACATAACCGCCGCCGATTTGTTCGTAAGCGACCAGTTTAACGCGGGCCGCTTTAACCATAGCATCCGAGGCCTCAATCAAACCGACCAGACCTTTGGTTTCGATCATTCCTAAAGCTTCCATAAAATCTCCTTTATTGATGGAATGTAAAATTTATTAATTATTATAATTTAAATACTGACCAACCTGTGCCGCGTATTCCTGAATCAAGTCCCCTGATGATTAAAGATTCTGAAACAAGTTCAGAATGACATTAAAAACTCAATTCACCTGCTTTCTGCAAATATGCTTGTTATACTGCTACTATCCGTGAAGCAGACCCTCCGGTTTTTCACCACTATATAATAAAGCGCTGACATGGGCCAACTCAACCATATCATCTTTATTGCAATCAACCGGTACATATTGCCAGGACTTATTCAGTCCCTGGATGATTGGACCAAAGACACGGTAACCGCCCAGGCGCTGCATGATCTTCAACCCGATATTCGCCGCATTCAGCGACGGGAAAATCAGCACATTAGCTTTGCCGGCCACGGAACTGTTGGGCGCTTTGCTTTTGGCGACCTTTTCAATCAGCGCCGCATCAAACTGCAGCTCTCCGTCAATGCTTAGATAGGATGCCGATTTATTTACCATCTGCAATGCTTCCTGCACGGTTTCGACCATGGCATGCTGCGCACTGCCTTTGGTCGAAAACGAAAGCAGAGCAACCCGCGGTGTTTCCCCGGTCAGCCGGGAAAAATTCCGCGCCGTGCGTTGAGCAATGTCCGCCAATTGGACCGAAGTTGGCCGGGTGACAATGAGCGGATCGGCAACGGCAGACCATTCACCGGTCGGGCTTTGCAGCACAGCGAATGACGACATCACGGCCCCTGCGCCATTCGGACCAACCAACTTCAAACCGGTTTTCAGTACCTCGCTTAATGGCGTCTGATTACCACTGATGACCGTATCCACAATTCCGGATTGCAGCAGCAGCGCAGCAAAAATGAGCGGTTGCTGCACGGCTTCAGCAGCCAGCACCCGGTTTGTTTCAGTGACTTTTTTGATTTTCAAATAACGCGAAACCAGCGATTCAAACTGCGGATGATGCCTTGGTTTCAAAATGCGGATATTGCGCAATTCGATTTTATACTGATGGGCCTGCTCGTGCAGAGCGCCTGGATTTCCAATAAGTACAGGCTCAGCCAGATTGCGTTTCTGCAGTTCAAGAACAGCTTCAAAAACACGCCGGTCGGCCGCATCGGGAAAGGCAATTTTTGGCAGACCGGCCGGTTTCCGGTTCAGCCAGTCAGCGGCCCCGTTCATAGCGCTGCAGGGTTTCTTCGACGAGTTTGATGATCTTTTCCCGCTGCTGGCGTTCTTTGGGCAGACGGGTTAAAACTTTTTCCGTAACTTGCTCAATGGCCTGGTGACGCTCGTTTTCGGTCAACTGCTGACCCGGTAAATCCGTTGGCCGGCCCTCTTCGCGGATGGTCAAACCAAGGTCTTTGGCCACATCCCGGGCTTCGGCGGTAATCATCGTCTGCAGCGGATTATAAATAATCTCGGTCAGACCATTTTCTTTGGCCTGACGTACGGTATAGGCGGAAATCAGACGGCGTTTCATGTTTTTTTGCGCTTCTTCGGTTTAAGATCGAGACGTTTTAATACCTCTCTGGCCAGGCTGCGATATTCTTTGGCACCGCGGGCTGAAGATGCCGATTTCAGGACGGGTTTACGGGCAGAATAGGCTTCAACCAGTTTGCTGTTTATACGGATGACTGTTTCGAACAATTGTTGGCCAAACCGATCACTTAAAATTTTGTGAACATCTTTGGCGGCCCGGGTGCGCTGGTCGTACATGGTGGCCAGGTAGCCCAAAACTTGGAGCTCGCTGTTCAAATGACGCCGGGCCTGATCCACAACGCGATTGGTCAGCTCGAGACCGGTCAGGGCTATAAACTGGGTTTGCACCGGTACCAGAACGGCGTCGGATATGGCCAGAGCATTCAGGGCCAGATTACCCATATTGGGCGGACTGTCAAAAAAAACAAGGTCAAAGGGTTGATCAAAATGGTTGCGCTGTAAAAAAAAATCGGCTGCGTCTTCCTGCTGCATTTCCTCATAAAATTCGTGCAGGGCCGGTTCGGATGGCACCAGAAAAAGTCCGTCGCTTTCCGTTGGATAAATATAAGGTGTAAGTGATGTTCCCGAATTAATGATAAAATCACACAGGGTTTTATGGTTATGGCCTTCTTTTTCAAAATTGAGGTGAACGGAGGCGCTGGCGGCGGGATCAAGATCAACCAACAGCACCCGAAGCCCGGCTTCGGCGCAGGCCGCACTGAGATTGACCGCAGTGGTGGTTTTGCCGACCCCGCCTTTATTATTCAGAATAGAAACCAGTTTCATGATTTATCTTCCCTTTTTACCAGGAAGAATAGACTGCGAACTTTTTCGACCAGCCCGCTGTCCATCAGTTTTTTGAGTGCCTTGCGCACTTCGGCAGCATCCTGCCCAAGGGATTCACTGATGGCGTTTAAGGTTAAGCCCTCACTATGGCGGGCCAGTAATTCTGGCAGGGTCAGCCATTCTTTGACTGTGCTTTTTTTCCGCGCTGCGGATGAAGCCCGGCCCGTTTTATCAGCGGGTGGAATTTCCGGTCGGCGGTCGTTGGCTGGTTTGGTCTCAATATTTAAAATGGATTTCCGGCTCGTATCAGGAACGGATTCTTCAGGTCTGATGTCTTCAACCGCAGGCCGGGCAACCGGCAGCGGAGCTGTTTTTGACAGCCGGCCATTCAGGAAATTACTGACCAGTTCGGAGGTATCCTCAAACGGATTGGGAATCACCCATGAAGCGATCAGCGGTTCGCCAATGCGGGCCACAGCAACCCGGGCAGCCTCAACGGCAGCCTGAACAGCACCTAATTCACCTTCAATGACAACGGTAACCAGGCCGGAGCCGATTTGCTGGGAACGCAGCAATTTTACAGCTGCGGCTTTGACCATGGCATCGGCGGCTTCTATTGAGGCGATCAGACCCTGTGTTTCGATAAAACCAAAAGAGAGATTCATAGCGCCGAATGTACGGAAAAGGCGCAACGACAAGCAAGACACAAAACAAAGTGAACTCACCGGACAGGAAGAAAGATTATAGAAAGAGAATCGGCGAGAATGGTGTTTATCGGGCTAAAAAAATGGACAGGATACTTTGTCCCCCTCGGGCGGGATGACAGCACCCTGCCGATTTTCAATTCCGGGTTCC
>DYOS01000033.1:0-6072 GCA_020720405.1 Caldithrix sp.
CTCCGCCGCTTCCCGGGGATGATCCTTTTGGAAGGCCCGCCAGGGCGGGGGCCAGGTCGCGCCTGCCGCCGTCAGTCCCAAATAGGCGTTCATGATGGATGATTCCTGCGAGCCAACGTACCGATTCTCAATATCAGAATTGATATTGAGGCCGTGTTGATAGAGAAAATATTGGGGCATGATGCAAGCCGCCAGCGCCGTTGGAGACGGATAGCTGACCGCTTTGCCTTTCAGGTCGGCGGGATTTTTCAACCCGCTGTTTTTAGGCGCGATGAATATTCCTTTAAAGTCTTGCGGCTCCCCGGCTTGGGCCATGACGTGATAACCGGACTGCATGGCTTGAAGCGTTTGCCAGGGATTGGGGAGAATGAACTCAGGCTCACGCCGGCCATACTTTTTTTCAAAGTCGGCGTAGTCCCGCGACGCTTCCAATACCAGGTGCGCGCCATCCAATCGGCTGTTTAAGTAATCAATGAGCGGCTGGTACGCTTCGACAAGTTTGGCGGGATTATGTAAGGGGTGAACGGCAAAGCGATAGACGGGAATTTCTGATGATGGTTTTGTCCCGAATTTTGGTCCCTGGTTTTCGGGTTTTTTACTGCAACCGGCCAGCACTCCGAAAAGAAGCGTGAGCAGAAGCATAAAAATCAACAATTGGTCGGCAGGGATTTTAGGTATGCGATCTTTTCTCATGGCAATCGCCTTTCAGGTGTGAACACATCCATATCTGGCAAATCCGATTTTAATTCACGCCATGAATGACCGAACGGTTGTGCCCCTGCGTTCTGGCGGGGATTGACAATACCTGGGAGAAGAAAAACCAAAGCGTGGAAA
Source organism: Caldithrix sp. (assembly GCA_020720405.1). Lineage (GTDB taxonomy): Bacteria > Calditrichota > Calditrichia > Calditrichales > Calditrichaceae > DYOS01. The sequence goes on from DYOS01000033.1 coordinate 835, forward strand.
GTGTTCGAAAAGGCCGCAGAAACCTACAGGTCAGGTTTACGCTTTGTTCGCCGGCTTTTCATTGTTCTCAAGCTTTAGTGTCTGCCCATTTCAAGAGGGAATTTAATAAACACTGGCTTAACTCGTCTCCGGGTCTTTCACTTATTTCTGATATTTCCTGAAATGTATTGATATTGTCCTGTTTGTCAGGGTTATCCGGCCGTTTTATAAATCCATCTTTCATCAATAATAATAAATCCAAAGTCTTGTAACAAGACAAGCAGATGCTCATACTTTTCCTTTCCGCAGTCGCTTTAAATATTTTGCGAGCGCCATCTAATAATTCAACCAGTTCAATTTCTATGGCAACTGCGCGGCCCATGGCTATTTTCATCTGCATACTTTCAATTTCCCATTACGCCCACTGTTTTCAGAAGCAGCGTTGGCATCAAGGCAGGTATTAAATTTATAATGGCCTTTCTTTCAGATCTGGCTAAGTTTTTGTAGCAGCGGAGTCGAAACAATGCGGTTTTTATATCGTTGTAAAAAACCGTCCGCTGGTCTAATTTGCAAAAATCAATCATAGGTGAGGTCTTTCATGCTGAGAAAAACCCTGATATTTCTGGCCATTATTTATCTGACGGGCTGTGCCGCCTACAAAGAATTAAAACCTAAACCCGAAATCGAATCGCAGATAAACGGTTTTATTGAGTTGCAGCGATCCGGGAAAAACTTCGAACTTAAGCCGGGGAAACGGTATTTTGTCTCCTTTCCGGCTCCGGCCGGCAGCGATGCTTTCCTGGTGATTACCGCCAAAGAATCTGGTCAATTCCGGGCTGAACTGGCCACGGATTTTGATAAAAAGAAAAAGGGTGTTCTGACTGCGGTCGAGCGGGAAAATTTTAATGCTCCGGAAATTTTCGCTTACCCACTTGAGCAGAATGTGCAGAATTTTTACTGGGTGATTGAGGAAGTTCGTTCCAAAATTAAAATTGATCTGACCTACCGCTATACAGAGCAATGGCGGTTCCGTTATGAGATGGGTGCCGCCGGCGTCCGCTCCATTCTGGAAGAAAACCGTACCGACCGCGGCGCCATTGAAGCTTTTGCCGCTCAGGCCCGACAGGTCCGACCGGCTGATTACCTGCAGTCAGCGAACCATAAAAATGATCAGTTGCTGGCCGCTCAGAAAACTTTACAGAATTACGAAAAACTATTTCCGGCCTTTGTTCTGTATTCTTCCGATCCGGCTTACCAGGATTATAAAGCCTTATCAGCGGTGTTGGAAGACGAGCTTGATTTTCTTAACCGCTACCTCTATGTCCTTGAAAATTTTGAGGCACTCGAAGAAACCTCCGGTAAGCCGGCGCTTTTTATGGAGCGCCTGGCTCAGTACCAGTCTTTTGTTGATAAAACCGGACAGGCGCCGCTGGCCGCCATCGATGCGTTTAAAGAGCGTCTTGAAGTGCATCTTGATGAATTTAATGAATATATGGATCGGCGGATTGCCGGCACCAGCGGCGGAACCGTTGGTGTTAACTCGACGGACGCGCTGGCACTTTATGAATCACTGGGCCGGACGGTTCCGACGGATTTTACCGAAAAGGCTGGTTTTATCAAAGAATATGACCTGCGCTTCCGCAAATATGAGCAGGTCAAAGAACAGTTTTCCGATCTGCGCAATGTGGTGGAAAATTCCACGGAGTGGCCTTCCGACGGCTATTTTGATCAGAAAAGAAGTCAGGCTGCCCGTTTGCGCAGCGACCTGCCCTCGGCCGGATTTTCAGCCTTTGGAAAGTATAATGCATCATCGCTGGTCAGCGGTTTTAAAAAGGATGTCGATCAGCTCCGCTCGGCCATCAATCAAACCGAAACCGATTATCAGCAGGCTGAACGGATCGTTCCGCAGATCAATGCGGCCCGGGCCAATAATAATTTCGGCGAGATGATCCGCATTATCCGGAATTATTCCAACCTTGAGTTTCTGACTAAAATATATGCCTCACTCGATCAACGCTCACTCCAGAATCAGGAAAATCAGATTGTCAGTGCACTGGACGGCGGTCAGTTTGCTGCGGCTGAAACCCGCCTGCGCGATTTGCACAGCGACCGTTCATTTATTGATTACAACACGGTGTTGAAACGTAAAAATGAACTGGTTGGCGGATTGGAAGATAAACTGTACAGCCGGGTTGAAGTGCAGAGCCGGGAACAGGCCCGGCAGCACATGACCGAACATCAGGCCGAAGTAAATAACGTGGAAGCCGTTTATGACAGCCCGAAATTTGATCCCGTTTTTGTGCCGCAGTTTTCCAGCGGACTAAGCGGGAACAACACGGGACGCGGCGCCCGGCTGGCCGCAGAATTGAAAAACCTGAAAGAAAATGAGTACCCGGCTTTATCCATAAAAACCTTATACGACCGGTTTTTGGCCGCCAAAGGCAGTGAGGCCATCCATACGGCCAGGGCTGTGGTTAAACATGGCACCTACTACAAAGGTAATGAACTGACTATAAAACAAAGGGTTGGTGAATGCGACCCCTGGGCTTCAAAATGGATTTCCAAAGCAAAGGAATACCGCAAAATCTTTGCTCTTCCGGTAACCGAGCAGCCCGGTACAGAGAATGAATATGTCTTGCGATTCAATATAAAAATAGCCTCAGATGCCCAGTTTCCGACCTGGGATGTTTACCTGAAATTGCCGGATGAACTGGCCAAAGAGGCCGCCTCCAAACAATGGTACACAAAAATGACCCTGAATAAACAGGAATTGAAAAATGAAGGCCGCTTTCGCATCACCTCGCCTTCGGCGGCCAATAATTTCCAGGTCGAAATTGGTCCGGTCTCAACCCTGAAAAGCGGTGATAATGTTCTGGAAATTCACTTTAATCATAAAACCTGGCAGGTTTTTGAACTTAGCGCCATGGCTCAACGGCCATTGCTGAAGAAAAATTAAGGGAGCATACAATGGCCGATAAAAAATGGATTCTGTGGTCGGCGTTAACCGCCGGTGTTCTGATTGCCGCCTTTGCGGTTTATTATTTTATTTTCCGGGTTGATCTGACCAATAAAATTGTCATCCCCTATATCGCCCATCAAAAACCGCTGATCGATCCGCATATCCCCAGCTCGGTGCCCGAAGCCGATAAGCTGGATGAAGTGCTGTTTGACGGGTTATTTAATGTTTCTGCCAATCCCAGCGGCATCACCTACGAAGATGGCCTGGGTGAGCTGGTTGACATTGCCCAGGATAACGTGATCACGATCCGCCTGAAGCCGGAGCAGAAATGGCATAACAGTTTTACGGTGGAATACAGGGACGAGGAGGTGCAGGTTACAACAACAGAAAACCGCCGGTTCAGCGATCAGGATTTGCGCTTCACCCTGCGCCGCATCCAGCGTCTGGGCAGCCTGTCGCCGGATTATGTGCTGGTTGCTCAGGCCATCGATCAGTTTGATTTTATCGGACCCGATGCCAATAATGAAATCCGGTTCAAATTCCGTGATGACCGCATCTGGAGCGAAGACGATGTGAAGGAAGTATTATCCTTTAAAATTCTGCCCTTCGATTCTGAAATCTTTGCCGATCAGTACCTGAACGGAACCGGACCTTACATGGCTTATGAAGGCGAAAATGCCGAGATCGGCTATTTCCACAATCCCGAAGCCCAGGCTGAAATCAAACAGGTTGTCCTGCAGCCGTTTATTGATAACAGCACCTATACTACCGAACTGAAAAACGGAAATATCAACACTCTGCTGGCCACGCCCTTCGGCAGCCTGGCTCCGATCCTCGATAAACAGGAAAAATTCTTTTATAAATCCAATATCAGCACCACTTATTTTGCCCTGCTTTTTAATGTGCAGCGGCTGAACACGGAGCAGCGCAAAGCTCTGCGCGCTGGCATTAACAATTATCAGGTGCTGGAGCGCTTTTTTAAACTGAATTCACCGCAGCAGCGCCATATTGCCGATTATAAAGGCAACCAGGATAATTACAACGATTATTTGAATTTCAGCATGTTCCCCGGCAGCAGTTATTATGTGGAAGATGAGGTGCTCGAGCCGCTGCGCACCCGGCAGAGTGCGGACTGGAGTATCCTGCCCGACTCTATTTCAATTGTCACCAATCTGAATTATGGTCTGCGTGAGGAACTGACCGAGCTGGTCGAAATATTCAACGATCCGGCCATCAGCCAGGGCAAGCTGCACGCCATCACCGTTCCGGATGAGGAAATCCGGGCCGGGAATTACGATGCCCTGCTGATTGCGGTCAGCGGTTACCGCAGCAATTTTCTGTTTGATGTGTACGACCTGTTCCTGCGCGAACCAAGTTTTGAATATTACAAAATTCACCTGCAGACCGATTCCGATGGTTATGGCAACCGCACGGTAAACACGCAGTCTTTCCAGGCCGATAAAAACTTTTTCCGCATCGATCTGAGCCAGGCCGGAGCCGAACAGCAGCAGTACAGCGATTTACTGAACAATCTGTACGGTTTTATGTCGGCTCAGTATTTGGGTGACAAGCAGGAATTTGCCCGGCGCATCGACTTTGCCGATCAGGATCTGGCTTTCGGTTCGTGGTTGTTTTCGTTACCCTCGCTGGTTTATTTCAGCACTCAGTTTGAGGCCGGCAGCATCGATTTGTACGGTGTCGCCTCGCAGCTTTCGACCATCGAGAAATGGCGCGAGCAGCGGGAAGAGTGAATGCCCGAATGAGATGAATGAAAATAATACCAGTGTTATAAAACAGGAATCTGTCAATGCCGGCCATATCTATGTTTTATGGTTTGATTATCTACATGTACTTTATAGATAATAAAATGCATCAATTGCCACATATACAGGTGAAATATCAGGAAAATGAGGTGATTGTTTCAATACCAGACGGTAGTACCCTGGAGGGAAGTATCCCTTCTTCAAAAATGAAATTGCTTCAGGCATGGATCGAATTACACAAGGATGAATTGGTTGCCGATTGGGAACTCGCTTTAGCCGGAGAACTACCTTATAAAATTGAGCCTTTGAGGTAACCAAAATGAATCCCAGAGTAAAACACGTAAGTCCGGAACAGAATTACCGGCTTCGGCTTGAGTTCACCAATGGGGAATCAGGAATTTATGATTGCACACCACTTCTTGGTTTTGGAGTTTTCCACGAACTTAAAGAACTAAATTATTTCAGGCAGGTGAGTGTTATCGACGGAACGGTATGCTGGCCGCATGAGCAGGATATCTGTCCGGATACTTTATATCT
>DYOS01000033.1:6172-29412 GCA_020720405.1 Caldithrix sp.
CCGGGCTGCCGGGAGGCAGCCTGTTTGCTGCCAACCGGGATTTTATCCGTCTCTCGGCAGAGCAGAATTTTATCCTGCTTGACCGCTTTGAACGCCGCCAACCGCCCAACATCAGCCAACAATTTATCGACCGCCCGCTGGAAATTATCGACCGTCATCATCTGTTGGGTGATGGCTTTACCCGGGTCGTAAAGGTACGCTGGCTGGTCCGGGAGTATTTCCTGCAGGGTCCGGCTGATTTTAAAACTCTGTCCGGAGAGGCACCCGCCGACACGATTGTGGTGACCGCAATAAACAGCAAATTGCCGACCGGCAGCCGCTGGATACGCGTTTTTACCTCAAATCGCGACTGGTACCTGCAAAGCATTGAGACTGAAAACAGCGGACGCTGGATCCATCCGCTGCAGCGGACAGAGTATGAAAAATGGCAGGAGCCGAAAACAAAGATAACCGCCGGCGAAGAGTGGAAAGACTGGCTGCAGCTGGAAATGCAAAGCACCAATGATAAAATCAGAATGGTTTTTGATGCGCTGTCTCAAGCCAGTGGAATAGAGATGTCAGCTCCATTTTGGTCTATGATCGGGCTCGAGAACCGGGCTTTGCTGGTCTGGCATTCCGGATTCCCGGTGGATCAGTTCAATTCCAGCCGGGCGATTTTTCTGCAGCATATCCGCCAGCTTCTTCCCGAAAACAGCTTTATGATCACGGAGCAATCCGGGCAGATTGATATCCGGAGGCGGCTGTGAACCAGCGCGGGCATTACTACACCATCGTCTTTTTTACCCTGCTGACTCTGTTTTTTATGCTCTGGTTCCAGAGCCGGGAAAAGCGCGTTGCCATAGTTGAAACCCGTCAAAAATCCATCGCCCTGAATTTAGAGGACGCTCAGACCCGGCAGATTTTTGAAGATGCCCTGCCGCTTTTTTACCCGGATCCGATTCTGGCCGGACGGGCCCAAAAAGAAATTGAACAGGCGGCATCAAAGGTTTACCGCCGCTCCGCCGGGAAAAGTGCTATACAGCGGACAACGCTCTGGGAATTGGGCGGCATGTATCTGAAATTTGTGCTGGTTTACCTGATCCTTTTGTACCTCACCTTTCAGGCCGTGCTGCGTCTCGGTCTGTGGCGCTTTGTACGCGAAGAAAAAGAGCGGGCCACCTTTAGTGTCAGTTTCTGGCGTTCGCTGCGGCGGCTGGGCAAAGAGAATTCGGCCCAAAACCGTATCGCCGCCGGGCAGGCCCTGGGACGATTGCTTATCTACGCCTTCGGCTACATCATTTTATTCAGTCCGGCCTATGTGCTGGCTTATGCTTTCAAATCGGAGTTCAACCACAGCACCATTCCGGTCATGCTGGCTCTGGGTCTGGCTTCCAACGGATTGCTGATTTTGTACAGTAATAAATATTACCATCTGCTGGCCGGGGAAAGCCGCAAAGGCTACGTGCGCACGGCGCTGGCTAAAAATTACCGCTCCGGATACGATGAAATCAGCCTGAAGGCTATACTTCGCAACCGGGCGCAGGCCTGGCAGGGACATCTTCTGCAGCAGATTTTGCCCAACGCCCGCAATCAGTACTGGCTGACCGTGAAAGAACAGGGCGCCTATCTGATTACCGGGCTGATTATTATTGAAATGGGGCTGAATATCCAGGGGCACCTCTGTTACCAGTTACTGCAGGAAGTCTATTTTGAGAACTGGGCGCGGGTGGCGCTGATCAGTTGGGGATTATTTATGCTGCTTAAAATGACCGATATTTTTGTTGATTGGCGTTTCCAGAAATCCGAGGCAGCCAAATGGCACGAATAAGACAAAAGACCCGCCATTACTGGTCGATGGCTTTCAACCGCTGGCTGGTTTACTGGCTGGGCGGCGTGCTGCTGCTCTTTGGCTGGGATGCGTTTTTCCTCAATCCGCAAGCCTTTGGTCAGTTATCAAAGGCCTTTTTCAACACCATCAGCCTGGGACTGATGGTCGTTTTCTGGGCTGTGTTTTTAGGCTGGCTGACCAGTTTTTTACAGGCCTGGCTAAGCGATTATTATCCGACCCGGGCTATTGTTTTTGTTGTACTTAAAAACCAGTTTCGGTCCGTACCGCAGATTCTGGGTATTATGCTGGGCTACATTATTCTCAGCCGCCTGCAAGTTGGCGGAAATCTGCGCTCGCCAATAGTTCTGCTCTTTTGGATGGCCTTTATTATCGGATTGTTCATCTTCCCAGAAGTTTCCGATTTGCTTGAAGAGCGCATCGCCTACTTTAAAAAAAGTGCTTTTTTTGATGCCCTGCTGCTCAGCGGCGTATCGCCCGTTTCAATTATCAACCGTGAAATTATCTGGAAAAACAGCCGTCTCTACCTGCTCAACAAAATGGTTGCGGTGTTCAGTATGGCCGTTTTTCTGTTGTGCAGTGTCGACTTTGTTTTTTCGGTCGGCCTCTCCAACACGGTGCAGGTCGTTAATTTCCCGCGTACGCTGGGCAGTCTGCTGGCAAAAATCGACAGCAAGCAGGATATATTGGCGATGGGCAGCGTACTGCTCAATCCCGCTTATCTGCCGCGTATATTTTTCAATCATCTGCAGGGTTTCTCAGTTACCTTTTTAATCGTCTTTACCATGATTGCCTGGTTTAAAATTGGCAACGAAATCGCCCGGAGATTCCGTCTGTGAGCACCCACGCCATTCGAATTGCCACGGAGGACCGCCTGCTGGTCGAAGCGGCAGATTTTTATCTGCCCAAAGACCGTATCGTTTTTCTGTTTGGTGAATCGGGCATCGGCAAATCGCTGCTTAGTCAGGCCGTATTTGGTTTACTCGACAAACGACAGCTCGACATCCGCATCAATGAGCAGCCCTACGCCGAATATCTGCGTTCACCATTTATCAGTGCCCTGCGCCGGCAGGGATTTTATGTTTTTCAGGAACCATCCAGCCATTTGAATCCGGCCTTCGCCCTGCACGATCAAATCCGCGATGCAGTGCCCGGGCAGGATGACCATCTGCCGTACATTCTGGATAAGTTAAAACTGCGGGCGGATATTTTACCCGTTTTCCCCAGCGACAACCGGCCCAGCGGCGGCGAAAAACAGCGCGTGCTGCTGGCCATGGCTTTTCAGCGGCTGCTGGCCCGGCAGGATAAAACCGCCCCCGGCTGGTTTGTTTTTGATGAGCCGTCGGGTAATCTGGATTATGAATTGCGGGACCGGGTGATTGATCTTCTGCTGGATGAATTTCGGCGTCTGCCCTTTGCCGCTCTGGTCATCACCCACGATTACAGCCTGATCAGCTACCTGGCCACGCATCATGCTGATGCCCTCAGCTCGGTCGATTTTCGCGAACTGCGGCGCGCTGCCCCGGGCCGGGTCGAACTGCATCCTTTTGCTTATGATGAATATCTGGGCTGGCTGGCCGCACAGCGTCCGCAGCCGGTCGATCCGGGAAAGTCACCCTTGCTTAGCCTGAGTTCCGGCTATAAAACCATCGGCCGGAGATTTAGCCTGCGGCAAAACGGTGAAATTACCAGTCTCCAAATTTTCCCGGGGCAGATCGTTTATCTCAAGGCAGCCAGCGGTGTCGGTAAAACCACCCTGGCCCGGGTTATCTCGGGACGGCTCAAGGTTGAAAATCTTGGCCTGCGCTTTGGTGAGCTTGAAATAAGTGAAAAACAGTCGCCGCGTTTCTGGCAGAAGCATATATGGGGTCAGCGGCTGAGCATGGTTTTTCAGCATGCCGATGAAGCGCTGAACCTGAATGCCACAGTACGTCAGACCCTGCGCCTGGTCTCCGCCGGTCATAAAAAATCAAATGCCGGATTGATGGAAGCGCTGGAGATTTTATTTACCCGGGAAGAAGTTATGGATATTTTTAAGCGCAAGGCAGCCCATCTGAGCGGAGGACAGAAACAGCGGCTGAATCTGCTGCGCAGCTTTTTGACACCGGCCCCGCTGATTATTCTCGATGAGCCGTTTAATGGTCTGGATTTTCAGAACCTGCAGCGTTGTGTGTCCTTTTTCCGGGAGCAGCAGATTCACGGCCGGGCTATGCTGCTGATCACCCACGATGAGGACATCGCCCGGGTGCTCACCCCGCCGCAAATGGTTTTTAAACTGGAAGCTGAATAAGCAAAATCAACGGATTTTACCAAAAAGGTGTCGGACTAAAAGATGAAAAAATTCGGCTCTGAATTTCACGGAATTTATGCGCCTCCTGGCTTTAGACATTCTTTTATTTTTTGTACTAATATATTCGTTTGGATGGGTTTGGAGACATAGGCATCAAGACCGGCGGCCAGAAATTTTTCTTCATCACCCATCAGGGCATGTGCTGTCAAAGCAATAATAGGGATATGTTGCCCGCTCTCCGCTTCCGCCTGACGGATTAACGCGGTCGCCTGCAATCCGTCCATCACCGGCATCTGCATATCCATCAGGATAAGATCAAACCGTTGATCTGCCAAAAAGGAAACAGCTTCCTGACCATGGTTGGCAATCCGGACGTGGCAGTCAAGCCGGGTCAGAATTCTTTGGATTAGTTTTTGATTAATCAGATTATCTTCAGCAACCAGTATATGCAGGCCATTTATACCCGCTTGTTCCTGATTTTCCATTTCGCCTGTAGCATAGCGGGTAATTATCTGGCCGCTTCTTTCATTCATGATCAGCATTTCAAAAAGTTGCGATGGGGCGACAGGATAGGTTATATAACCCGAAATTCCGGCTTGCCGGCACTGCTCTGCTTCACCCGGCTGGCCCTGAACTTTGATCATATATATCCCAGAAAGAGTGGAAGATTTCCGGCGAATACGTTTGGCCAGTTCCAGGCCGTTCTTCATATCCGGGACACAGATATTAAGAATAATAAAAGGGAAAGCAGTAAATTCTTCATGCCGGTTGGTCATTGCATTTTCGAAGGTGCTGGTTTGTATCTGGAAGCCCCAATCTGATAAATGGCGCTGTAAAAAGTGTGCATTTCCCGACGGATCGGAAATTAACAAAACTTTGGTATTATTAAATTTTTCCCGGGCTGAACGTGTAAACTTCTCTTCCTCATCCAAATTAATTTTTAAAGGAATCCGGACATGAAAAGCGCAGCCCTGTGTATCAACCGACTTGAGTGAAAGACTGTTAAAAGTAGTTACCTTATCCCAGTTAAAGGGACTTTCGAGACGAATTTCGCCCTCCATCAGGTCAACCAACTGCGACGAAATTGATAAACCAAGACCGGTTCCGCCAAATTTACGGGTGGTTGATCCATCAGCCTGCTCAAAAGCTCTGAAAACCGCATCCTGGCGTTCCTGTGGGATACCGATACCACTATCAGCAACGGTAAAATGCAGTTGAATGTGATCAGCACGTAAATCCGTACCCCTAACCTGCAGCAGAATATAACCCTTGCCTGTGAATTTGATGGCATTACTGACCAGGTTAGTGATTATCTGGCGCAGACGGCCGGAGTCACCGAAATAATATTCGGGCAGATTAAAATCTATATCACAATGGAATCGCAGGCTTTTCTGGTCAGCCGTGAAGTTAAACATTTTATGAATATCGAGTATGGTGCGCTGCAACGAGAAGGAATGTATATCCAGCGTCATCTTCCCGGCTTCAATTTTGGAGAAATCCAGAATATCATTGAGAATGTACAAAAGAGAATCCCCGGAGGATTTAATCATTCTCAGATAATCCTTCTGCTCAATGGTCAACAATGTATCGAAAAGCAATTCGGTCATGCCGAGAATCCCGTTCATAGGTGTTCGTATTTCATGGCTCATATTGGCCAGGAATTCGGATTTTGATTTGGTGGCTGACTCGGCCTGGCTTAAAGCACTCTGTAGTGATTCTGCCTGGGCAGCAAGTATCTGGTTTGTTTCCGCCCGGTGAATGGCTGTGCCCATCATAAACCCTATTTGCTTTAATGTTTCCAGGCGGTATGCTTCCCAATCAGGATGAGAATCGGTGTATAAAAACATAATACCTTTTATGTCAGACTCCGATTTTAAGGGAATAATGTAATGGCCGTGGGCCTGCATATTGGGATATTGATGGTCATGCCTTTGATCAGTAAAACAATCGTGGGAGGTAATCATTTCACCGGATACTGCAACGCGCCCACACAGGCAGGAACCAAAAGGCACATATTCTTCGCGAACAAGAAATTCTCTGCTGAAATTGCCCCGGGTCAGCAAAAGGTTTAAACGCTGCTGCTCTTTATCCATCAGGAAAATACCGGCTTTACTTTGAATTTTTAGTTCGTCCAGGGATAATATGGTTTCCAGCGCACCGGCCAGGCGGGATTCGAGCGTGCCCGGTGTTTCCAGAGTAACCGCTACTGCCGAGCGGATGCGCAGGTCTTCATTCATTTTCACCAACTTTTTTTCGGCAATCACTTCATCTGTAATATCCCGGATGGCTGCCGTAAAATAGATATCATGATCAAGCAGAGTCTCGGTAAGTTTAAGTTCAATCGGGAAAAGAGAGCCGTCTTTTTTTAGTGCTGTTTTACGAACCAGCTTTCCAAGAATATCGCTTAGCCGGGCCGTAGCAGCAGGGTCATTGGGCAGTGAATCATAGTAAAGATCCTGGTAATCCTGCGGGATTATTTGTTTAACCTTTAGTCCCGACATCTCTCCTGTTGCATATCCGAAAATTGTTTCTGCTTCATGGTTGACCATCATTATAGTGCCGGATTGATCAATGGTGATAATACCTTCGCCCACTGAATTAAGTACTGAATTCATCCTTTTTTCAGAATAAAGCAGGGCTTTTTCTGCTTTTTCTCTTTCAATAATATCCAGTCGTAATTTATGATTGGCCTCCATGTAGCGGGAATAGTTATGTCTGATTTCCCGGATCATCGGGCGGAAAATAAAAAGACCGATCAGGACAAGAATAATAACCACAACAAGGGTTAAGTAGTTTTGAAGCCGTATAATCAAAGTAAGATTGTACGCCGCTTCCCGGTCATATTGAAAAACGGCTTCATCCATAAAGCGCAGGTAAACCGGCGAGGCGGCGATGATCCGGCGGATTATCAGAGAATCCTCTGAAAAATTAGGTGGCTGTATGGTATCTGCCTGCAGAATTGTCGAGATATTTTCTCTGATTTCGGAGAAATACGGCTCCATCTCCAGATAGAGCTGATTAACTCTTGCGCTGTTTTCCCCGGGCAAATGCAGGGAAGAGTCGCCGAATTGAAGGCCCTGCTGTACTTTTACCCAGTTATCGAGTGATTCCTGTAATTCCAGTTTTAGAAGGGCCAGCTCTTTGTTATCACGGGTGGACAAGAGCAGCAAAACATCCTTGCTCATTTTCTGCGAAAGCATGCGCTGCCGGCCGGACAAATTGACTACATGTGATTCCTCGGAACGGATATCAAGGGCATATTGGATAAAATAATCGGAAGCAATACTGAGTAAGGCAATCAGAAACAAGGCGGTTATGTAGCGGATAGTCAGAGGCGCCGTGAATTTTGAAAGTTTCTGATCAGAGTCTGATCTATGTTTATTGAAAATCTTCATTTAACATTATCTGGTAATTCTGTATATATTGAACGCTTTTAATTTTTCCCATCCGGTTATTGATGTCGCACTATCTTTGATGGAGTTATCGGTACTTCATCCTGAATCCTTTAAAAATGCTGGCCGGACCGAAGTGATTTTGCTTTTTAGTAGCAGGCCAATGCATAGCGGCAGAATTCGTTTAACTGCTGGTTCAGATAAATGAGAATTTTTTTCGAAGAGCGCGGGAAGCAGATCTGGAAATCGATCCAAATTGCCGGGAAGTTTCCAGGTAAGCTACTAAAATCATGAGTTTAAATATTATCTGTAGAAATTGTCTTTAGGTTTGAAATGTTCTTTTATCGGTTGAAATAGACAAAATCCGGAAATTCAATGACCCCGCCGGGCCGGATTCGTTTTCATAAATGTGCTGACCCGGGACGGAGGCTCTTTTTAGCGGGCGGGTGAAATGATATTGACAATTCCGGTGTATTGAAATGAGGTTATAATCCCAGAAAATGGATAGCCAGTCCGGAAAATAAAATGGTCGCACCGCTAACCGCATGGATGTAGCGGTCAAATTTTCTGATGGGTAAGGCCCAGGTGCCCAATGTTACCAATAAGACCACACCAAGCATCGTCACCACCGTAATCAGACCAAAAACCAGGCTTACCCAGAATAATCCGCTCCAGCTGTTCTGAGCCGCCGGATAGATCAGCAGGGGAATAAGCGGCTCGCAGGGACCGAGCACAAAGATAGTAAACAGAATCCACGGGGTTAAATTTGCCTTTGCTTCTGTTTCATGAACATGGACATGATCGTGCTGATGATTGTGGACATGAGTATGGCCGGAATGTCCGGGATGCAGGTGAAAATGGCGGTGTGGACGTTGACGCCAGGCCCGGCGCAGTCCCCAGATAAAATAAACAAGACCGAAAGCGATTAAGGCCCAGGCGGCCAGGTTACCCCGAAAAGATTCAATCCATTCCAGCCGGGCTACGGCAATTCCAAGAACCACACCGGCCAGGCCTAAAATAACCGAGCTGAGTACATGCCCGAGACCGCTGAGCAGGGTAACCCATGCGGTTTTACGCAGCGACCACCGGCCCGACTGAGCCATGACTATAAAGGGCAGGTAATGATCGGGTCCGAAAAGGGTGTGAAAAAATCCGATCGAGGCAGCGGCAGAAATAAGAATAGAGAGATCGTTCATGGCTGGTCATCCTGTGAATAACTAAACTTTGCACTCTTAATTTAAGCCAATAAAGTAATTTTAACAGCACTTTGCCGGCTGCAATCAAGAAATAAAAGGCTTAATGGAAAAGTTATCGCTTTTTATTTACTTCTGCGGTTCATTCTGTTCTTTATGGCCAAATAAACCAAACAGGGCGAACATGGCAAAAAGGCCATAAAAAGCAGGATATTCCAAAGCTGTGCCCAGAAAACCGAGCAATCCTAAAAATCCCAGAAAGCCAAGCATATTCAGTTTCATGTTTCCCCCAATTATTGGTTGGTTTAAGATAGATCCGGTCCATATTAAACCGGCCGCCGGGCGAAAGAAAGATGAAAATAATTTTTCATAGTTGGTCAATTGTGGCGCGGTTAGTTTTGGTCCGACAGAATAAGGCATTTGCCGTATTTCCGGAATCGGAATCAGTTTCTAATTAGCCGCCTTCAAAAACAAGGGAGATGTTTTCTATGAAAAGGATTATTGTATTGTTATTGGTATCGTCCGGCTGGCTTCTGGCCGGTGAAGCGGGGTTTTATCTTAAGCTGAACAGTGGGATGAGTTTTTCATATCCCAAAGATGAACTTGGCCGGACAGCCGCTAAAAATAATGCCCTGCAGCCAATGCTGCAGATGGAAGTGCCTGTTTTCCGGCTGAAATATTACACGAATTCCCGTGGTGGAAATCTGGGTATCCGGCTGAGCGCAGGTGCCGGAATGGACTGGGCGAATTTTGTTTCTGCTGACCGCAGCACCGAAATCAACACTTCCATTACCTATGGCCGGCTGAGTGTTTATCCCCTGAGTTACAATAAAAATATCTGGAAATTTATTGATGATCTCGGCTATATAAATTCGGTCTTTTTTGATTTAATTATCGGCCCGGTTATGCTGGTGACGGTAAACAGTCTCCATTTTGACTACGGTCTGGCCTCGGGTACTTTGCATGAAACCGACTTTCTTGGCCTGACGGATTTTGATGAGCAGGTAAAAAGAGATATGACCTACACCGGCTGGGGTTTTCAACCGGCCCTTATCAGCAGCGATGCGGAGACCTGGAATCTGATCGCCGCTTTTGATTTCGGGCGCTACCGCTGGACCAACGGGAATGGTAATATTTCATCTATTGTTTACAGATATATCGGCTTTGGAGTCCGTTACAATTTTTAAATCTAACCGGGAAATTTTTAGAATTTTAAGCTTGAAGGGGAGGCGCTATGCTTAAGAAATTATTCTTTATGCTGTTCTTATTTTTGAACCTGGTCACGGCCGGAGAGAATTATCGCAGTTCAGATTTTCAGCTTTCCGGTGCAGTCGTTCGCTGCGAGGAAATGGAGTACAATTATAATCCGGGGCTTGGTAAATATATGATGACCTCCAGGCGGACCATAGAATTGGAGAATGGACTGGTGCGCAAGATTGATTTTGCCAATAATTATTTTCTCTATGTGCAGGGTTCTACCATTTATAGCTATGATGAACAGAACCGGCTCGTGGCGCTGGAAAAAAATATTAGTGGCGATGAGGAGAAATCAACTTTTGAATACAGTGCCGGCCGACTAAGCGGAAAAGTGGAAAACGGCCAGATTTTTACCACCTATGAATACGACGGCAAAGGAAGACTGATCAGGGAAACCAGCCGGGAAGACAATGCTGTGAGCGGAATGGTAGAATATACTGACTATACTTCAGGCAATAGTTATCATCTCCGTTCACTGCGCTACAACTCAGGAGAAATTGAAGAGGAGATTATTGAAGAATTCCGGGGCGGATTAAAAATGAAATCCGATTTCCGCGGCCAGCATTATAAGGAAGTCACCACTTACGAATATGACCGTTTCGGCCATATTATTGCACAAAATTCTCAGAATAATGGTCCGCACAAAAATATGTATGAGCTGGATGAGCAGGGTAATCTGCTGAAAGCAGATGTGACGGAGTTTGATTTTGAGGTTACCGATTCACTGATCCATTATTTCACCTTTGCCCGGGTCACCTATGCAGACGGCCGGGTAACCGGAAGCACCGATCTCGATGCGGATTTTGTCCGCCGCTTTGAACCGGGTTCAGGCAGTTATGAGGTCAGCCTGGAGCCGATCGGCGGTTCTGATCAGCTGGCTGAGGCGCTGGATGCAATAAATAACTTCTCTGCGCCGGATTTTTTCGCGTTAAAAGTCGGCACAGAGGAGTTTAAAATAATTACCTCCGGAGAAGAATATATCACCGGTCAGGTCATTGGGACCCGGAGTACAAATAGTCTTGATCTGTTCATCTATGACCCGGGCACCGGGCTTTCAGCGGTCACCCAGAATTTCTTTGACCCGGCTACCCCGGCTGAAACCTGGCTGGACATGATCACCTTGCAGTCACCGACTGGCATCTTCTGGATTGTGAATGAAGCTGAAGAGGTTTATCTGGTTGAAAATGGTCAATGGCGGGATATGTCTGTTTTTACCCTGCGGGCAGCAGAACAACCCAATGATCTGATTGTTCAGGAAAACGGCTCCGACCGCTACTTTATCCGCGATTTTTACAGCAAAGCCTATCATATCTTTTTCCCGCTGGAGAGCCTGGAATGACAGGCTGATGTAGTCACCGGGGAAGATCGATAGCCGCTCCTTCCCATATTTTACATACCGGCCCGGATATTATCCGGCCCGGTATTTTCAAAATTATTTTATCCGGCCGAGGCACAGTTTCAAGGCATAGTTGAATGTTGAGTTTTTCATATTCAGATCGGCATTCAGGCCAAAGCCAAGAGCGACAAGGCTATGCGGTTTATACAGCAGCGTGATTTCCAACGGAATAGCCGGTGACACAAAATAATCATCTTCATAATAATCCCCTCCTATCCATCCTCCATCCCGATGTGAATATTTGCCCCGGGTAAGACCTCCGCTCAGTCCGAGACCGGCATAGAGTGACAGATCAAAGTAGCGGTCAGCGAAACGACGCCCGGTTAATACGCCCAGGCTGTACAGTTTAGCCTCCGGGAAGGGGCCGAAGATATTAATTTCCTTGCTATGCTGAAATCTGATCTTCTCGGCTTTCTGCCCTTCGGCCCGGGTCAATCCCAGGATAAGGGTTATGCCTGTCCCAAAATTTTCACTGGCAAAATCACCAATACCCGCCTCAAACCAAACCGGTTTTTGTTCGAATCCGGGGGTCTGGCAATTTCCGGTATCAGGAATGAAGATTAAAAAGGTTGCCAACAATGCGCCAAGAATAAAGAAAGATGAACGTTGCATAAATACCTCCGAAAAAAGGTTGATATAATGTAAGGCCAGTTTTATCGGATGCAAAACGATTTTAAAATACTTTTTGAATTCCGTTTTTATTTTTAATCCTTCATCTTCTGTCTTTAATCTTGGTTACCAGGGCATTTTTGAGCGGCAATTCCAGTTCTACCGCTGACAAATCATTTATGCAAAAACGGGGGGTTCGGTCATGAAAAAATGGATCACCATACATCTTCTTTTACTGAGCATTGTTCAATCTCTCACGGCACAGCCGTACGGACTGGAAGTGCGGGTGCCAAACACGTCACTGCTGCTGACTTCAAGTGCCCCAACGGAAATTGAACTGCAGCGGGTTTTCTCTAAAATTTCCTTTTCCAAACCCCTGTTTCTGACCCACGCCGGAGATGGCAGCGATCGGGTCTTTGTCGTGCAGAATGACGGTCAGATTTTTGTTTTCCCCAATGATGACAATGTCTCGGGAAAGAAAACCTTCCTCGATCTGCGCGACCGGGTTAATTCCGGCGGTGAAAAGGGTTTGCTTGGTCTGGCTTTCCACCCCGCATATAAATCTAATGGTAAGTTTTATGTTAATTATACCACCGGCAATCTTTACACCCATATTTCCGAGTTCACCGTTTCGGCTGACCCCGATGCCGGTGATCCGGGCAGCGAGCGCCTGCTGTTCGAAGTATATCAACCGGAGGATAACCACAACGGCGGTATGATTGCCTTTGGTCCCGATGGTTTTCTGTATATCGGGCTGGGTGACGGCGGCGGTGGCGGTGATCCTTACCGCAATGGACAGAATCCCAAAACACCGCTGGCTGCAATCCTGCGCATCGATGTCAACGGCACCCAGGACACCTTACAATACAAAATCCCGGCAGATAATCCTTTTGCCGACGCAACGGATGGCACGCGCCGGGAAATCTGGGCTTACGGTCTGCGCAATCCCTGGCGCTTCAGTTTTGACCGCGAAAAGGGAACGCTATGGTGCGGTGATGTCGGGCAGGGAAAATGGGAAGAAGTTGATATCATCGAAAAGGGTAAAAACTATGGCTGGAATATTATGGAAGGATTCCACTGCTACAGTTCAGCTACCTGTAATACCGATGGTCTGGCTCTGCCCATCGTTGAATACAGCCACGACCTGGGTTATTCGATCACCGGCGGTTATGTTTACCGTGGTTCTCAAATCGATAATTTTGCCGGCACCTATCTTTACGGCGACTACGGTACGCGTCAGATCTGGGCCTTGAATTATGAAAACGGTCAGGTTCTTAAAAATGAAATCATCGCTGAAAGTCCGGCTTCCATTTCCAGCTTTGGCGAAGACGAAGCGGGTGAGCTGTACATTGTTGGTTACAACGGAGCAATATATAAAATTAAACAAAAAGCCGGAGGCGGTGTGGTTTCAAATATTCCCGATTCAATTTCAACTTCCGGGTTATACAGTGACATTGCCGCGAAAACCATTTCACCGGGCATCATTCCGTACACGGTCAACGCCCCGCTCTGGTCCGATGGTGCCGTTAAAGAGCGTTTTATTGCTTTGCCTGAACTGACGCAGATGAACTTCCACGAAACCGGTGCCTGGAGCTTTCCCGAAGGGGCAGTTATGGTTAAGAATTTTTCGGTTGAACTGGAAACCGGTAATCCGGAAAGCCAAAAAATGATTGAGACCCGTTTTCTGGTCAAACGCACCGGGCAGGATGGCTGGAACGGCTACAGTTACAAATGGAATGAATCTCAAACCGAAGCATTGCTGTTAGACAGCAGTTCAACCCGAGTGCTGACCATTCAGGGGCCGCAGGGGCAGTATGAGTACAATTATTATTTTCCGACACGCACCGAATGCCTGAAATGCCACACCCCGGTCGCCGGATATGTACTTGGCCTGACCACAGCCCAGACCAACGGGGAATTTACATATCCCAATGGTGTGACCGATCATCAATTGCGCAGCCTGAACCATATCAGCATGTTTAGCTCGGACATTGGCGAAGACTACAGCAATTTTCCGCAATTGCCCGACCCCTATGGGGATGAAGCCAGTCTGGAAGAACGGGCCAGGGCATACCTCGATGCCAATTGTGCCCAGTGCCACCAGCCCAACGGCACCGGTATTGTTGATATGGATTTGCGTTTTTCTGTTTCACAGGCTGCAGCTAATATTATTGACATCGATCCGGAACAGTCGGATCTGGGGATTACCGGAGCAAAGCGCATTAAATCCGGCGCACCGGACAGTTCGGTTATTTATCTGCGTATGCTGCGCAGCGATGAGGCACGGATGCCGCCGCTGGCCGTAAGTGTGCCCGATACAGCAGCCATAAAATTGATCGCTGACTGGATCATCAGCCTGAAACCGACAGCCATTGGCAGTACAAGCGGAAAACTGCCGCTGGAATTCCAGGTCCGGGCTTACCCCAATCCCTTTAATCCACAGACCCGGATTTCTTTTGACCTGCCGCAGGACGCCTACATCAGGATTGATATTTATAATGTGCAAGGGGTTTTGGTGACCACCCTAAGCGACACGGTCTGGAAGGCCGGCAGTCATCAGGTTTTATGGGACGGACAGAATGCCGAGGGACAAATTCTTGCATCGGGGTTGTATTTTTACCGGCTGACGGCGCTGCTGCAAACCCAGCTCCTGCAGAAAACAGGCAAGCTGTTGCTGGTAAAGTGAAGAGACAAAATTTGATTTCAGCCCTTTATTCAAGCTGTTATTGAATGGATTAGTGAATATCGGTTTCAGGTTGTCGCAGAGATACAAATCCCGGGAAGGATTTCACCTCATCCCGCCGGTGCGGGATTCGATCATCACGAAGTGATCCCTTTTGGAAAATAAAGGTTTTTTTCAACCTGCTTATCCTGTGATCCTGTCAAAATTCTTTTCAGCCACCGAAAACACTAAAAATTAACCACAGAGATAAATTGGGAATTCGGGGACCGTTTTCCGCGAATTTTACCGGGCTGCATTTTCCCGGACAGCAGGCTGTCACGAAAGCGCTGCTTCTCAAATAGATATTAGTTTTGATCATCACCGGCCATACTCTAAATTGCCCAAAAAAGTGGAGGCGATTTTATGAAAAACTTTCCAACAAATCTTGAAGAGATTCTTAAAAAATCCATCGAGCTGGAAGAACATGGTCATAAATTTTATTCAGAATCGGCCAAAAAAATAAAGAATTCATTAGGCAAACAGATGCTGCTCCGCCTGGCCAAGGATGAAACCCATCATATCGAGCGGATAAAAGAAATATATGCCGCCCTTGCCGACAACCGGGTTGAGCATTTTGAACCGGGTGAAGCCAATCCGGTACAGTTTGATGAAGTATTCGGCCGGATGCGCAGTCAGCTCGAAGAAGCCGTGGAAGAATTGAATGAAACCAATGTGGATGATGAAGAAATCATCAACATCGCCTTAGAACTTGAACACCACGGACACTTTTTCTACGAAGAAGCAGCAAAGCAGGCCACCGATCTGAAGGTAAAGAAGTTTTATCAGAATCTGGCTGAAGAAGAAAGAGTGCATTACGAAGTGCTGCGAAAAACAAAGGATTATTTGCAAAATCCGGCCATGTTTTTCGGCTCGGTCGGTTTATAAACCCAGCCGGATATGAGTTCTGATCCGATCTGAATTTTGATTCCTGCCTCAAAAAATCTTTACTCTGTACCTGATCCGGGCAGAATTATCTGCCCGGGGTTTTTAATCCTGCCCATCTTTGTTTTCAGCCTCATTCAGACTGGCCGGCGGCATTTTTTTTGATCCCGCTCTTTCTTTCAATTCCATCAACCATCTGAGCAACAGCGGGTGGCGGCGAACGAATGGTTTTACTTCCGTTTCGCGGAAAAAGCGCAGCAGCGGAAGAAACCGGTTACGGTAAATAATAAAATCCATTGAGTAATGGCTGCGGCTGGTATAAAACCGCATCCAGCCGGCGTATTTCCCGGAAAAATCATAGACCGTCAGACCCTGCTCAAAGCAATATCTGATTTCTTCCAGACGCAGCAGCAAGCCCGGAGAAAAACGGCTGTAATTTTCATCATAAGCTATTTTCTGAACAAACAGGCCATCCCGGGTTTGCAGGCAAAGGGAAGCGGATATCAGCCGGTCGTTCAGAAATTGATTGAATTCCAACAGTCTGAGATCGGATCGCTCCGAACCGGCCAGAGCTTCAAAAAGCCCGTACAACCGGGGACGCTGCTGCAGAGATGACTGATTCAGGCCCTTCCACCCGGACTGCTCCAATTCTGTAAAACGATCCAATTCTCCGCCACTGAACGGTGAATGGGTTACGGAATAGCGGATTTCTCCCTGCTCACTGAGATGGTTTGATTTGCGTTTTATTTCCCGTTTGAATTGTTTGCGCAGGCTTTCGTAATACTGCCCGTAACTGCCTTCAATTTTCAGCCACGGTACTTTAACCATGGACTCGATGTTGTAGCGGATCTTTTGTTTCTTCAGAATACGCTCGACAAAAATAGTGTCGGAAAAGGCGCTGCCCAGACGGGACAAGGAGATCATATGCCATTCGCAGGTGCGGTGATACAAAATGGATATTACCCGGTTGATGATATAAAGGTGGTGTTCGCTTATACACAAAATATTTACCATAATCTGATCCCGTGAACCGAACAAATCGATGACCTTTAGTTTAAACCCGAAAATCCGCCGGATGTAGCGGTAAAAGGGGATGATGGTAATCAGTTCACCGCTTTCATTGCGGAAAGTGAAAATCAGTATTTCCTCTATTTTTTCCCGGTTGGCCCGGTACCAGGACAGGTTCCAGCTAAAAGTTGAGGTCGGCTGATAAAAGGGCATACGGCTGAGCAGCGCCAGCCATTCAACTTCAAGCGCTAAAAACGCCTCTTCCGAACGGATAATTTGATAACTGAACGGCCCTTTATCGATGATCTCTTCAAAATTATAGCGTTTTTGTTTTGCAGCCACGAGCAATTCCGGTTTGTTAGGCTTTTATTTTCGTGATCAAACGGTTAAGCTTAAATTTCAATTTGGCATTATATGAAAAAATTTTCTTCCGCAGCGCCAGATCTGAATTATATCACGGTTCTCCGATCCTTAAATAGAATATTTTTCTATAAATTTTCAGGTGCTCCGCACCTTTCCTTTGTGCCTTGGTGTGAATTTTTTTTCGCAAAAAGCCACAAATTTTTTAAAATTCAAAAAGCACAATCCGTTTTAGCCTTTGTGGCTTAGTGCGGGATTCTTTTATAGATGGTTTTAATTATTTTGCAGCTATTTCTTGCCGGCTGTAGATTTATATATTGTCCTGCCACAAGGTTAATATTACCAAACCCAGAGAGTCGTTATGAAAAATTTTAGATTTTTATTTCCTGTCGCTTTTATCCTCCTGCTTGCTCTTTTCTCCTGCCGCCAGGATAAAAACAAAACCTGGCAAGCGGACTACAGTAACAGCCAGATGCTTTTTCTGGATTATGTTGCCTCGCATACCGGCGGCGTTGTCCCGGTTACTTCAGCTATCCGGGTTAAGCTGACCCGGCCGGCCGGCGACTCTCTGGCCGGTGAACTGATCAAAGGGAAAATTTTTAGCTTTGATCCGCCTCTTGCTGGTAAAACCTGGTGGGAAGATGAACGCACTCTGGCCTTTCAGCCGGACCAGCCGATGCCCTCCGACCAGGTTTTTGAGGCGGTTCTGCACCTCGATAAAATCATACCCGATCTGCCCGCTGACCGTCGGGAATTCCAATTTGGCTTTAAAACCCTGCGTCAGAATTTCGACCTGAAATTCCATGGTTTGCAGGTCTATGATAAAAATGATCTGACCCGGGTTATGATTAAGGGGGAAGTACAGACGGCCGACCGGACCAGCCCGGAGGCCATGGCCAAAATGATCCGGGCCAGCCAGGATGGGCGCAATCTGGAACTGAAATGGACTGCCGGAAGCCTTGAAAATCTTTACGAATTTACGATTGGTGAAGTGCGCCGCAGTCCTGAAAAAGGCACAGTGCTGGTGGTGGCCGACGGTGCGGTGATCGGTGCCGAAAAGACTCAAAAAGAAGAAGTGCCGGTTCCGGCCCTCGATGATTTTTCCGTTACTTCGGCCGGCATTGTCCGGGGTTTGGATCAGTATATCTCGGTCCGCTTTTCCGATCCGCTGGATGAGCGGCAAAATCTGACCGGTCTGGTCAGCCTCTCCGCCCTCAGCCAGGCGCCGCGATTGGTTATTAATCTGAATGAGCTTAAAATTTATCCAACCTCTGAAATTCCCGGTGAAACCGAACTGGTTATCCACCAGGCGGTAAAAAATTCCGCCGGCTTTGCCCTGAAAAACAACTTCCAGACCACATTTGAATTTACCCAGATCAAACCCGAAGTGCGCTGGCTGGAAAAAGATGCCAAGGCGATTTTGCCGGCTTCCAACGGACTGGTTCTGCCCTTTGAAGCCGCCGGTCTGCACTCTGTTGATCTGACCATCATCCGCATATTTGAAAACAATGTGCTGCAGTACCTGCAAAATAATAATCTGGGTACAGGATACGAGCTGTACCGGGTTGGTAAAACCATTGCTAAAAAGGAAATTCCCCTAAATACCACCGGTATAACCGACCTGAACCGCTGGAACCGATTTACCCTCAATCTTGAAGAGTACATCAAACCCGAACCGGGCGCCTTTTATCAGATAAAAATTGGTTTCCGGAAAAAATATTCACTGTATTTCTGCGGACAGCAGCCGGCCGCTGATACCGGACAAATAGAGCCTTATGTGGAAACCGGTGATAAGGCATTCCCGGAAGAGGAGTATTATGAAGATTATTATTACGACCCGGATTACGACTGGGAGGAGCGCGATAATCCCTGCAGCGCTTCTTACTACGGTGGACGCCGGACGATACAACGCACCCTGTTTGCTTCGGATCTGGGTCTGATTGCCAAACGGCGCGACCGCGGTCCGCTGACCGTTTTTGTAACCAGTCTGCTGACCACTGAACCACTTTCCGGGGTCGATCTGGAAGTTTACAATTTCCAGCAGCAGAAAATTGCCACCGCCAAAACCGGGCAGGCCGGGCAGGCCGAAATTCCCCTTGATGAGACGCCTTTTGTGGTTATCGCCCGCCAGGGCGGACAAACCGGTTATCTCAAGGTTCAGGATGCTTCGGCTCTGTCCCTGAGTAATTTTGATGTTTCCGGTGAAGCCATCCGTGCCGGATTAAAAGGTTTTATTTATGGTGAGCGCGGCGTCTGGCGTCCCGCGGATACCCTGCACATCGGTTTTGTTCTGGAAAAGCAGGAAGAAAATCTGCCTGGGAAACACCCGGTAATCATGGAACTGTATAATCCGTCCGGTCAGCTTATGGCGCGTCAGGTTCGCCCGGCCGAACCCGGTCCGATTTACCGCTTCGACTTTATTACGGCCGCCGATGCCCCAACCGGCAACTGGCAGCTAAAAGCCAAAGTGGGCGGAGCAGATTTTCAGAAAACCGTGAAAATCGAAACCATCAAGCCAAACCGGCTGAAAATCGGGCTTGATTTTCATAAAGAGCGCCTGACCTCCTCCGACCGCACGGTCGGCGCCGATCTGAATGTGCGCTGGCTAAGCGGTGCGGCGGCGCAAAACCTGAAAACCGAATATGAACTACAGCTTATAGCCCAGCCGACCCGCTTTAAAAATTTCCCCGGTTACCAGTTCGATGACCCATCGCGGGATTTTTTCAATGAGCGTCAACTAATTTTTGAGGGCCGGTTGGATGAGTCCGGATCTGCCCGGCTCAATTTCGATCTGGGTGATGTGCGGAAAGCACCGGGCGCTCTGCTGGCCAAATTTTACGGCCGGGTGTATGAGGCCGGCGGCGATTTCAGCACGGCAATTTACAGTATTCCTTACCTGCCCTTTTCCAGTTTTGTCGGTATTAAAGCCCCGGAAGGCGATAAGCGCCGTTTACTGCAAACCGATCAGGATCATCTTATCCAGATTGCCACGGTGGATGGCAACGGCAACCCGCTCAGCCGGCAAAACCTGAAAGTGGCATTGTACAAAGTGGACTGGCGCTGGTGGTGGGATAACAGTTATGATTACTCGGCTCATTATGTCGGCAGCAGTTACCAGCAACCTGTGGCCACGGGCCAGATTAATACCCGCGACGGCAAAGGTCAGTGGAAGCTGCGCATCGATGCACCGGACTGGGGCCGGTTTTTCGTGCAGGTCAGTGATCCGGTTTCGGGTCATTCCTGCGGACAATTTATCTACCTCGACTGGCCCGGCTGGGCCGGAAAGGGCGAGCGCGGCGAACTGGACGGGGCGGCGATGCTCGATTTCAGTCTGGAGAAGGAAGAATACAAGGTTGGTGAAGAAATCCGTCTCTTAGTTCCTTCGACCAAAGGCAACCGCATCCTGGTAAGTCTCGAAAGCGGCAGCCGGATTCTGCAGAGCTTCTGGGTCAAAACCGCTGATCAGGGTGAAAATACGGCTATTGCCTTCGAGGCCAGCGGCGAGATGGCGCCAAATATTTACGTTCACCTCAGTATGATTCAGCCGCACGCCCAATCGCAAAACGACCTGCCGATACGGCTATATGGCGTGCAATCGGTAAAAGTAGTTGACCCGTCTACGGTACTTCAACCGGTTATTACCCTGCCCGATGAACTGCGCCCCGAGCAGCGTTTCACCGTTTCCATCCGCGAAGCCAATAAAAAGCCGATGGCATACACCATTGCCGTGGTTGATGAGGGTCTGCTCGATATTACCAATTTTAAAACACCGGATCCGTGGACGGCTTTCAATGCCCGCGAAGCGCTCGGTATTAAAACCTTTGATCTGTACGATCAGGTGATCGGTTCCTTTGGCGGACGGCTGGACAACCTGCTTTCCATCGGCGGCGATGGAGATATTGTACCGAAAGAAGAAAGTGAAGCCAACCGTTTCAAACCGGTAGTTAAATACATCGGGCCGTTTTATCTCGAAGCCGGGAAGACCGCCCGCCATGAAATCACCATGCCGCAATATATCGGCAGTGTCAAAACGATGGTCGTGGCCGCAGCCGGAGGGGCCTTCGGCAGCGCAGAAAAAATAACCCCGGTGCGTCAGCCGCTGATGATTCTGGCCACCTTACCCAGGGTGACCGGTCCCGGCGAAGCGATGAAACTGCCGGTTAATGTATTTGCCATGACCGATCAGGTGAAGCAGGTAAAACTCAGCGTGGAAACCGGCGGACCATTGCAGTTGCGCGAAACCGGACCAAAGGAAATCCGCTTCAGCAAAGCTGGGGATCAGGTTGTTTATTTTGATATCGAAACGCGTCAGGAACTGGGTAAGGGCACAGTAAAAGTGAAGGCGGTTTCCGGCGAATTTAAAGCCTCCTATGATATTGAACTCAATGTTCTGCCACGCAATCCGCAGTCGGTGCTGGTTGAAGAAAAAATTCTGGAGGCCGGGGAAACCTGGGCCCAGGAATATAAACCGCTCGGGCTTTACGGCCGCAATAGCGGAATGGTGGAAATCAGCACTCTTCCGCCGCTCAATCTGGAACAGCGTCTGAATTACCTGATTGACTACCCGCACGGCTGCATCGAACAGACCGTCTCAGCCGGATTCGCCCAACTGCACCTGGGCCATTTGACCAATCTCAGTGATATGCAGAAAAAAAAGACACAGCAAAATGTGCAGGAAGCTATCAACCGCCTGAAGTCTTTTCAGTTGCCGGCCGGCGGGCTTAGTTACTGGCCCGGTAACGATTTTGCCAATCTGTGGGGTAGTAATTATGCCGCTCATTTTCTGCTTGAGGCCCGGGCCGCAGGTTATGCCGTGCCGGAAGGTCTGCTCGACGGATTGATCCGTTTTCAGAAACAAAAGGCCGATAGCTGGGGCAGTCTGAGCAGCGATGAGGATAATGATCTGACCCAGGCCTACCGCTTGTTCGTTCTGGCCAAAGCCGGAAACCCGGTGCTTGGGGCCATGAACCGGATGAAGGAAAACTCAAAAATGGCGGTTACTGCCCGCTGGCGTCTGGCCCTGACCTATGCTGTGGCCGGTTATGCCGATCAGGCCAAAACCATGATTGCCGCGCTGCCGGTGGCCGGCAAAGATGAAAGCCCGGGCTGGCGCTTTACCTATGGCTCCGCTTTACGCGACCAGGCTATGATTCTGGAAACACTGACCGCTTTGGGCGATAAGGAAAAAGCGTTCCGGGTAGCCCTGGAACTGGCCAAAGCTATGGCTGAAAATAAGCGCTGGATGAGCACACAAACCACAGCTTACAACCTGATTGCTCTGTCCGGTTACACTGCGGTTTTTCCGGTAGATAAAGGTTTAAAGGCGGAGATCGGTCAGGATGGCGCTGTAACCCGTTTTGACGGGGAAAATTATGTCAGCCGGCTGCAGATTGCCCACCCCGAACAGGCTGCAGAAATTTTGGTCAGAAACCAATCGGTCGGAGCAGTTTATGCCAGGCTCATCCGCAGCGGCATTGCGCTGCAGGGAGAAGAGGTGGCGGATGAAAATGACCTGGAAATGAGTGTCCGTTACCTGACCGGCGATGGTCAGCCGCTGGATGTGAGCAGTCTGGCGCAGGGCACAAATTTCACGGCCGAAGTAACCATCACTCATCCCGGACTGCGTGAAGCCTACAGCGATCTGGCTCTGACCCAGATTTTCCCTTCCGGCTGGGAGATCATCAATACCCGGCTCGATGAATCGGAGACCGGTCAGCCGCAAAATGTGCAGTACAAAGACATCCGGGATGACCGGGTGCTGCAATATTTTAATTTGCAGCCGCGCCAGCAGGTGGTGCTGAAGGTGGTGCTTAATGCGGCTTATATGGGCAGATATTATTTGCCGGCGGTCAGTGCCGGGGCCATGTACGACAATTCCATATCGGCCACCAGGCCCGGGCAATGGGTGGAAGTTCGCGCAGCGGAATAGTTCATATTCAAATCTGCCGGGTTAAGAAAATCCGGCAGTTTTTTCAGAGCCTGATGTGAATGGTTTTATAGTCGGATGGTTTTGACGGCAGGAAGTTGGGCTAACAGGCCAGTTTAGAAGCCTAAATCTGTGCTGCTTGCCCAAATGGTTGGCTTTAGGGGTAGCATTAACGGTTTCGCCTATAAAATGTCTGGCATTTCAAAGCATCTTCCTGTCAGCTTACAGCGCTTTTGACATGGGCTTAAATATTCGACAATGTACAGACTGCCAAATGATCTATATACCGTGTTACCGAAGGTAATAACTCTAGTGCTTATCAATGAGCTTAGCCAGGTCATCAAAATTAAAGGATTTTAATACTTCTGAAGCATAATCAA
>DYOS01000034.1 GCA_020720405.1 Caldithrix sp.
ATCTTTTATCTTACATCTTTTATCATCCTGTGATCCCGTCTAAAATTCTTTGTCCATAAATTACACAAAGTCATAACCTGTTCCGCCCTTATGCAGGATCGGCGAGAGATATTTGTATCTGCAAGACAGGCCCACCGCGGGAAATAAGGCAGTTGCAATAGGTGCTTCAGCCGATGGATAGGCTTTATGAAGCGGGTTATAATTTAACCTAAATTCTCCTTTAATTCGTTCAGGTAGTTTAGTTTTTCCTTCCATGCCTCATTCCGGCCACCGTGTCTGGCAGCGCCGTTCAGATAAATCTCCAGTTTGTATATCATCTCACTCCGTACTGCCCGGCGTTGTTCTTCCGGCAGCGAAGGATCATGCAGATGCTTTTCCATGGCCCGCAGACGGAACAGATCCATGCTGTGGAATTTTGCCGAAAGCTGATCATCGTGTCCGCCATATTTGTAAATCCCCGGCAGCGGATCAAGACCAAATTGCTCATTCCGGGCCATGCGCAGCCACAAATCGTAATCTTCGCAGACGGTCATCGACTCATCAAAACCGCCGGTCTCTTCGAACAGGCTTTTCTGAAAAACAACGGCTGAGGGTGAAACCAGACAGAGTTTCAGCGACGATTCAAAAATCCAGCCCGCTGGTTTGCGGTGTTTATTTTTGGGATTTACCCGACGTCCGTTGCGAATCCAGATTTCTTCACTTTGGAAAATGCGTAATTCCGGGTTTTCCTCAATAAATTTTACCGCCCGCCGCAGTTTATCCGGCAGCCATTGATCATCGCTGTCCAGCAGGGTGATCCATTCGGATTGGGCCCGGGCGATACCCGTATTGCGGGCTGCAGCTACACCGCGATTTTCGGTTTGTATAATTTGAATTTCCGGCCGGTAAGATTTGAGCACCTGAGAGGTGTCATCGGTTGAGCCGTCATCAACCACAATAATTTCCGCCGGTGGATTGGTTTGATTCAGTACGGAATCAATGGCTCTACGGATCATTTCAGCCCGGTTATAAACAGGAATAATAACGGAAAAGGCCGGTGAATTGCTCATTTCGCCGCGCCCTGGTTGAGCCGGGCGGCAATCCATCCGGCCAGATTTTCGGTCAGTTTCTGATAATTCTTTTTAAAATCGCGCTCCGTATCGGCATTCGCCAGATCGGATACAATTTTTATTGCCGAGAGCGGCAGACCGTGTTCCCGGCAGACCCCGGCCAGGGGCCAGAGTTCCATATCGACCAGCCCGGACTGATATTTTAGAGCCAGAAAACGGGCTTGTTTTTCATTGGTGACCGGCTGGCTGACCGAGACTAAATGGCGAACAGGCAGCTCGTCGCCAACCGGCCATACAGCCAGTGGAAAAACCTGATCATGCTGTGCTGAACTAACCCGGCCAATCCTGAACAGAGTGCCCGGCTGATCCTGTGCCGTCAGGCATCCGGCAGTGCCGGCATTGATCACCTGCTCAAATGGATGCCGTTTTAAACAAGCGTTGAGAATCTCCGCCGCGGCCGGCCCCATCCCGGTGCGCAGCAGGGCCAGATTCCGGCTGCGCTCACCAAACAAGCGCGGTTCAATTTCCGAAAGCAGGTTCAGAGCTGTTTGCAGTGCCTGCCATTCGCCGCGCAGTGCGGCACAGATTAAAATCATAAAATTCCCATTTCCTGAACGATCTGTTCTATTGCTTTCTGCATCTGCCGCTCAAAACTAATTTGGCAGTCAAAATTGTACAGGCGCCGGATAAACCATTCATCGGCGAACTGCTTTCCGCTGGCGGACAGCCGGTAGAGCAGATGAAAAAACCGGGTCTGATACGCAAGCTCATTGCTCCAGGTCTGAATGGTTCCGGCCAGAGAATTGACCTGGCTGCTGTCAACACCGGGGCAATCCGGCGCAGGCTTTACAAAATGCCAGCTTTCCTGATCATTTTCAAAATCGATGGTCCGGCTGACCGGAGCCAAACCGCAAACCAGCGGTTTATGACCGGGATGGAGACGGCACAACCCGCTGATTTTATCATCATCAATATGATTTTCAAGAAATGGGCAGAAACGATAGGGCCGTTGTTTAAAGCGGATATAAGGCAGCCGGAGTTGTTCCGGTCCGGTGCGCAGTTCAACCAGGCCGGCCTTAAACAGGCGGGCAGTATTTTCAAATTCCAAAAATCGGGCCATCCGGTACAGATCATACCAATCGAGCAGCACATCCTGCACTCCGCTGCAGCAATTTCCGCACAGGGTACAGGCAAAATTATAGTTTTCCCGGATCACCGGGAATTTATCTGCCGAATCCATAGCGCCCTTTTAATATTTGGCTAACATCAGTCAATTTAATTCTGTAAATTCACCCGGACTAAAGTTCGGAATCTCATCATGTTTTCACTTGAACTGCTAAGCATCTTCCGCCCGGAACGATTTCCCTTCCTGAATAAAAGCTTTCTGCACGACCGTCTGGCCTGGTCGGTAAACCTGCGCTGGCTGGCCGTGCTGAGTTTTTCGACGGCTATTGTGCTGATCCGGCTTTTTATCGGGCTGGCACTGCCGTATTCCAAAATCTATTTCCTGCTCCTGCTTTTAACAACCCTGAATCTGGTTTACTGGGTCATTCTAAAAATTATCAAAGACTTTACCTTCGCCGAGGAATTTGTCTTCCTTTTTCTGCACATTTTTTTTGATCTGATTATTCTGACCGGGCTTATTCATTATGCCGGTGGGGTGGAAAATCCGCTCTACCTTTTTTATATCTTTCACATTGTGCTTTCATCGGTCATGTTCCCGATCTGGCTGGCCTATATTATTGCCTCGATTGCCAACCTGCTTTTTATTCTGCTGGTTTACCTGGAATCGACCGGGGTGCTGCATCATTTCTGTATTTTTGAACATACCCTCCATCAGAATCCCCACTCGCTGGCGCTGACTATCCTTATTTTTGTCACCACCATGTATGTTTCGGCCTATATCTGCACCACATTTATGATGTTTTACCGTTCCGCAAAGCGCAAGATAGACGAACAGAACCAACTCTTAATCAAAGCTGATTACGAGAAAACACGGTTTTTCCAGTTTGCTTCGCATGAGCTGAAATCACCGGTTATTGCCATCAAGTCCACGCTGGACGGTATTCTGCTCAGCCGTGCTTCTCAACTGGATGAAACGGTCAGCGATCTGATGATCCGGGCCTCGAATCGTTCCGGGCAAATGCTGGATATGATCAACGAACTGCTTGAGATTTCCCGCAGCCGGACCCAGTTTTCGGACGGAGCAGGGGATGAGGCACATGATCTCGGTCTTCTATTGGGCGGGATCATCGCTAATGTGCAGCCGGAAGCTGAAAAAAATCAGATTAAAATTGAATTCAACGGAGCGCAGACGGCCCTGTTACCGGTCTCAGAAAAGGACCTGATCCATATTTTTCAAAACCTGATCAGCAATGCCGTGCGCTACACCAAACCGGGCGGCCGGGTGGTGGTTGGTCTGGAAAATCAGCCGGAATTTTTCCGGGTCACGGTCACCGATACCGGTATCGGCATCAGCGAAGAGGACCAAAACCATATTTTCGATGAATTTTTCCGGGCCGCAAATGCCAAAAAACTAATACATTACGGCACCGGTCTTGGTCTGAGCCTGGTCCGGGAACTGGTCGAAAAATGCCAGGGCCGGATAAAAGTCAGTTCCCGGCTGGATGAGGGCAGTTCATTTATAGTTACTTTTCCCAAGCGAGGTTGATATGAAGATTGGCGGGCTGGTTGAACAAAACGATTTAACCCTGTATTCGCTGACCGAATTGCCGGATGCTCCCGGCCAGGCCGGACAGGTGCTTTCAGTGGTTGCTGCCGCCAGCATAAATCTGGAATATATTACCGAATCCACCCTCCACGACGGACGGGCAGTTTTAAATTTCGCCATCAAAACAGCCGACGATGATGCGGTTAACCGGCTGATTCATGAGAACAATATTTTGCAGCAATTCCAGATAAAACGAACGGTTAATATGGTGCTGATCGGCATCTACGGACCCCATTTCCGCGAGCGGCCAGGTATTGCCGCCCGGTTTTCTTCTCTGCTCGGTGAAGCGGGAGTCAATATTATCGGCATTTCAAGCAGCATTTCCACGGTCTGCTGTCTGATCGATATCCGTCAATTGGAGAAAGCCAAACTTATCCTGTTCAAATATTTTGAACTGCCCTGAACGCACAGGATTATTATTTTACCCGGCGCCGGCCCGGCTGGAAGATGATTCACTGGCAATCCCGGTTTAAAAAAGCTAAACTTGCCCCCTTTATAACGGAATTTGAGGAGACTTTATGATTAAGCATGATGTTAAGGATATGAATCTGGCTGCCGAGGGAAAGCGGCGCATCGAATGGGCCGAGAATGATATGCCCGTGCTGCGCAAAGTGCGTGAACGGTTCGAGAAAGAAAAACCGCTGGCCGGGAAAAAAATGTCGGCCTGTCTGCATGTAACCGCTGAAACGGCCAATTTGGCCCGCACTTTGAAAGCCGGCGGGGCCGACCTGGTTTTGGTGGCTTCAAACCCTTTAAGTACGCAGGATGATGTGGCCGCCGCACTGGTTAAAGAATATGGCATATCGGTTTTTGCCATCCGCGGGGAAGATCATAAAACCTATTACGAACACATCAAAGCAGCCATCGATCACGACCCGGTGGTAACCATGGATGACGGTGCTGATCTGGTTTCGGTTATCCATTCTGAATACCCGGAAAAGGTTGGTCAGATTGTCGGTTCGATGGAAGAAACCACCACCGGTATTATCCGCCTGCGGGCCATGCATGCCGACGGGGCGCTGAAGATGCCGGTTTTTGCCGTGAACGATGCCCAGACCAAATACCTGTTTGATAACCGGTATGGTACCGGTCAATCGACCGTGGACGGTATTATCCGGGCAACAGATTTTCTGATTGCCGGGAAGAAAGTGGTTGTTGCCGGTTACGGCTGGTGCGGTAAGGGTTTTGCCATGCGCATGAAAGGCATGGGCGCCAATGTTATTGTGACCGAGATTGATCCGATTAAGGCGCTGGAAGCCGCCATGGATGGTTTTCTGGTTATGCCGATGCTCGAAGCGGCAGCAGTTGGCGATCTTTTTGTAACCATCACCGGCGATATTCATGTGCTGCGCCGGGAGCATTTCGAACTGATGAAGAACGGTGCCATTATCGCCAACAGCGGTCATTTTAATGTTGAAATCAATATCAACGATCTCGAAGCCCTGGCAGTGAATAAATTCGCCCAGGTGCGCAATAATGTGGATGGTTACCAAATGGCTGACGGCCGCCGGATTTTTCTGCTGGCTGAGGGCAGGCTGATCAACCTGGCCGCCGCCGAAGGTCACCCGGCCTCGGTAATGGATATGAGTTTTGCCACCCAGGCGCTGACCACCGAGTTTGCGGTAAAAAACAATCTTCCGGTCGGTGTACATGAGGTGGCGGATGAAATTGAGAATTTTGTGGCCCTGGCCAAACTCGAATCGATGGGCATCAAAATTGATGAGCTGACCGAGGAACAGAAACAATACCTGGCTTCGTGGGAGATGGGTACTTAGAAAGCATTGATCGGTTTGATTAATCGAAATTCACCTTATAAAAGCCTTCCGGAAATGATGTTCCGGAAGGCTTTTTTTTCGACCGACGGGTTGCAGATTCGACCGGCTTGTCGGGCACTTTTCCTGCCGGGATATTTGAAAGTAACCACAAAATGAGTCGTACCGGTGTTTTGCTTGTTAATAAATCTCTGGCACAGTGTTTGGCAGATAGAGACAAAACCAAACAAAGGAGACTTTATCATGAGAACTATAATGCAAACTTCGGGACATGTATTACTGTTATTCGTTTTTATTTTTTCCGGATGCACCTCGTCCATGGAAGCAGACTCGAATGCATCAGCGGTAGCTGAGCACCTGGATAATTTTGATCTGGAAGAATTTCCGGTTGAGGAAGTCAGTACTGAAGAAATCAACGGGTTGGTATTTATGCGTGAGGAAGAAAAACTTGCCCATGATGTGTATATAGCCTTGTATGCGCAATGGGGCGGCAGGGTTTTTTCAAATATCGCGGTCAGCGAACAACGCCACACAGATGCGGTAAAGTCTCTGCTCGAACGCTATCAGATCGCCGATCCGTTTATTGATTCATTAGGCGTTTTTACGGATGGTGAACTGCAGAAATTATATGCCGATTTGATGGCTTTAGGCAGTCAGTCCTTTGTTGAAGCACTAAAAGTTGGCGCCCTGGTCGAGGAGGTGGATATTCTTGATCTGCGTGAAGAGATGGAAAATTCTGTTGATAATCAGGATATTCTTTTTGTCTATCAGCAACTTGAGGCCGCCTCACATAATCACCTGCGGGCTTTTGTCCGTAATTTGAACCGCCAGGGTATAGTTTACGAACCGCAAAAATTATCAGAAGAGTTGTACCAGTCGATACTGAATGGCGAATAGAAATACATTTATCCATCTGTTATAGCGCCTTTCCTTTTGAGGCAAGGCGCTTTTTTTTATTCGGTTGCCAGGACAGAATTTACCAGTTCTAAGATTCGGTTTATTCCCTCCTGAAAAATTTCCGGGTTGGTTAACGGACTGACCACCAGCATTGATTCCTGCGGCAAATCAAAAAAATAACCGGGATGGACATAAGTGTGACTGTGCTCCAGTAAACGCAGAGCCCATTCTTCATCCTCAAATACTGCCGGCATTTGTAATAGCGCATACCAGCCAGCCTGGACCGGCCACAGCGAAATCGGTGTCCCGGCCAGAGTTTCCTTCAGAAATCTCATATTCAACAGAATACGCTCTGTGATAAGCGGTTGAATAACTTCTCCGGCCAGGCGGATCAGGGCGGGTAAAGCCTGTTGTACCGGTGTGCTGACTGCAAGGTAAGTGTCGGCAATGAGTTCCAGCCGGCTAAGCGCCAGGCTAAGCAGGTCTGGTCTTCCGCTTAAAACCATCCAGCCGGCTTTCATCTGGGGTAAACCTCCTGATTTGGAAAGACCGTTCAGGGTGAAAATCAAAGAGCGGTTGACGAGCAGGGCAGATTTGTGCAAAGCTCCGAAACCGTTGTGAACGTAGTCGGTAAACACTTCATCAATAATAAGGGCTGTACCGTGGGATTCGGCCAGTTCGAGTAATTGCAGAAAATCACTTTCATCCAGCATCCAGCCGGTTGGATTATGAGGCGAGATGATAATCAGGGCTTTGTGGTCAGAGGTCCAGTTTTCCTGCAGGGTTTTCATATCCAGCGACCAGTGTCCATCAAAAATCAATGGGTAAGGGTCGATCCGGACATGCTCAAGATCGGTTAGATAATCAAGCAGGGGGTAGGAAGGTGTTGGCGCCAGGATACGCTGCCCGGGATCGCATAATAATTTAAACAGCCAGCTATAAGCCTCACTGCTTCCGGTTGTTAGAATAATGTGCTCAGGATTTACGGATATACCCTTGGCTGCATAATATTGTTGAACAGCCAGCCGGCTGTTGTGTAAGCCAAAAGCATGGGGTTCGTAATGAAACATGGCCGGGGTAAAAGCAGCCAGAATAGCTTTTTCCGGGTAATGCAGACCGGCTGTGGTCGGGTTAGCCTGGGTCAGATCGAGATAGGGAATGTTTTTTTGTTCGGTTTGCCGGAGCAGGTTGGTCAGACGGTTCGGATTGGAATACCAGTCAGTAGATTTGGAAAACATTGATTCTCCACGAGTTATTCAGGAGTAAAACTATGATTGGTCTGAGATTTATGCAATTGAATGGTGGTGATAAAGAACCGGGTTAAAAGAAATTTGGCCCTGCCGGTAAGGGAGGAGCGGGGATCTCAGTTTATTAGATTCCTCATTGCCGGCTTCCCGGAACGATGGCAAAAGTACCGTCATTCCGAACGAATCCCGTCCGGACGGGATGAGGAGAAATCTTTCCCATATTTGGATTAAAGCAACAATCTGCCGGGCGGGACTCCTGGCAACATCCGGCTTGAGTTTTCACCGAATGCTGCCAATAAAAAAATTTCGACAAAAGCCGTTCCTTCACTATCTTCAACGGCTACAGAAAGAAAGAGTACAAATGAAAAATCAGAGTTTACGCAACATTGCCATAATAGCCCATGTTGACCACGGCAAAACCACCCTGGTTGACCAAATGCTGAAACAGAATCATGTTTTTAAGGAGCACGAGGAGGTTCAGGAACGTTTCCTGGATTCCAACGACCTGGAAAGAGAACGGGGTATCACCATCCTGGCTAAAAATATTTCAATGCACTATAAGCATGTGAAGATAAACCTGATTGATACGCCAGGGCATTCCGATTTCGGCGGTGAGGTCGAACGTGTGTTGAAAATGGCCGATGGTGTCCTCCTGTTAGTGGATGCCTTTGAAGGGACTATGCCGCAGACCCGTTTTGTATTGCAGAAAGCGCTTCATCTTCATCTCCGGCCTATTGTCGTTGTGAACAAGATGGATCGGCCCAACGCCCGTCCGGCCGAAGTTCTGGATGAGATTTATGACCTGTTCATCGATCTTGGGGCGGATGAAGAACAGATTGATTTTAAAGTTATTTATGCTTCCGGAAGGGAAGGCTGGGCCAGCTCAAAAATGGAAATAGTCGGTACCGATCTTACCCCGCTGATGGATGCCATTGTTAAACATCTGCCCTCACCGGTTATTAAGGAAGGCCCGGTCCAGATGCAGGTTACATCGATAGCTTACTCGCCTTATGTCGGCCGGATCGGTATCGGCCGGGTTTTTCGTGGTACATTACTGGCAAACCAAGCCTGTAAACTGCTGCGTCGTTCCGGAAAGGTGGACGATATCCGTATTCGTCAGCTTTTGACCTTTGAAGGCCTTAGCAGAACCGAAACCACAAAGGCTAATTGCGGTGATATTTGCGCCATTGTGGGAGTGGAAGACATCAATATCGGTGACACCGTGGCCGATGCTCTCCATCCCGAGCCGCTGCCTATTCTCCCGGTTGATGAACCGACCATCAGTATGATGTTTACGGTCAATACTTCACCTTTTTATGGCCGCGATGGAAAATATGTTACCAGTCGTCACCTTCAGGAACGTCTGAAGCACGAACTGGAAACCGATGTTGCCCTGCGGGTAGAAGAAACCGGCAGTCCGGATACGCTGAAAATTTCGGGACGGGGTATTCTTCATTTGTCTATTCTTATGGAAAATATGCGCCGGGAAGGTTATGAATTTGCGGTTGGTCAGCCCAAAGTCATCTATAAGGAAATTGATGGGCACAAAGCCGAGCCGATTGAAGAGCTGGTTGTTGAGGTTCCCGAAGCCTGGGCGGGTAAGGTTTTTGAAATTCTTGGTGAACGAAAGGCAGATATGGTCGGCATGGAAACCAAAGGCAGTCTGCAGCACCTGGTTTATCACATTCCATCCCGGGCCCTGATTGGCTTGCGAAACAAGCTGCTCACGGCAACCAATGGTGAGGGTGTGATGTATCACCGGTTTTATCAGTATGAATATTTTAAGGGTTCTTTACCGAAGCGGGCCAACGGGGTTCTCATCTCCATGGGCGATGGCCTGACCAACTCCTATGCTCTGGATAATTTACAGGATCGTGGCAGCTTTTTTGTCAATCCTGGTGAAGACCTGTACACCGGACAAATTGTTGGGATTCATAATAAAGAGATTGATCTGGTTGTGAATATTCAAAAAGCCAAAAAACTTTCCAATATGCGGGCTTCGGGCAGCGACCGGGCCCTGAAAATTGTCCCGGCGCTGAAGTACACCCTGGAAGAATATCTTGAATTTATTGCTCCGGATGAACTTGTTGAAGTGACCCCGCAGGCACTTCGGCTGCGTAAAATAATTCTGGATGACCAGGATCGACGCCGTCATGAAAGTCAGTTGAAAAAGGCACTCGCATAATTTGGTTAGACTATCGTTAAAAATATAGCGATCATTGTTTCTATAAATGGAGAGTTATATATTCTAAATACTTCTTGCGGGAAGATACACAGCGGAGGATTTATGCATCGTTTTATAAAACCGGTCATGATCATTTTCCTGATTTCCGGTGTTTTATTTATGCAGGGTTGCGGCAGCAGCCGTAAAGTGTCCCGTGTTCAGACTGACCTGGGTACAGATCTCAGCGGGCGCTGGAATGATACGGATTCCCGGCTGACCGCCCAGGAAATGATTAAAGATGTACTTGCCCATAACTGGGTGACCGACTTTGAAATGGAAAAAGGCCGCAAACCAGTCGTCATTATTGGAACGGTTCGCAATAAAAGCAGCGAACACATTCCGGTTGAAACCTTTATCAAGGATATTCAGAAAGAACTGATCAATTCGGGTAAAGTCACTTTTGTCGCTTCAAAAGATGAGCGGGAAGAAGTGCGTGATGAGCGTATGGATCAGCAGAGTTACTCCACCCTTGAAAGCGCCAAACAATTAGCCAATGAAACCGGCGCTGATTTTATGCTTAAGGGTACACTGAATTCCATCGTTGATGCAGTAGAAGGCAAAAAAGCCATACTTTATCAGATTGATCTTGAGCTGATCGATCTTGAAACCAATACCAAAGTTTGGCTAAACGATAAAAAAATCAAAAAAATCATCGAACAGAGCAAATACAACTGGTAAGCGATAAGCTTTTTCAAAGGCCGGTTTGAGTAAGTCAGGGTAGATTTTTCCCGGCTGCTCAAACCGCTAATCCGGTGGTGGTCACTATACTTTCAGGGAGTGCAATGTTCGGCAAATCGCTTCGATTGCTTCTTATTTTTTCACTACTTTTTTTTCTGGTTTCATCCTGTGCCAATCTTCAAACCAATACAGATTTTTACGGACCGATTATGCAGGATGTCAGTCTTGGCCAATATGACAGCGCGGTTAAAAAAATTGAAAAGGCCCGTAAAGATAAAATTTATCTGGAAAAAGACCGGGTGCTCTATTACCTGGATAAAGGTGCTCTTCTCCATTACCAGGGCCAGTTTGCCGCCAGCAATGAGGCTTTGGACCGGGCAGACCGGGGTATGGAAGAATTATTTACCAAAAGTATTGGCAGAACAGCCGCATCTTTTATGCTCAATGACAATGTTATAGACTACTATGGTGAAATTTATGAAAATATCTATGTGAATATTTTCAAAGCTCTCAACTATGTCAGCCTTGGCGACCTGAATGCAGCCTATGTTGAAATTAAGCGAATCAATGAAAAGCTTGTTGTGCTCGATGATAAATACGGGAAAATGGTCAAAGAATTAAACAAGTCCGCTGAGAACAAAATCAGTATTGAGAAGAAAGCACTCCGTTTTTATGATGATGCCCTGGCTCATTATCTAAGCTACCTGATCTTCCTGGCTGATAATGAAGCGGATGATGCCCGGATCTCCTATAATAAAATATCCGAAGCCTTCCAGAGCCAGCCGGATGTTTATACATTTGTAATGCCCGGATTCCTGGATAGTTTTCAGGAGAACCCGGGTAATAAACTCCGGGTTTTGGCGTTTGTTGGCAATGCGCCACGCAAGCAAGCGGTGGGTGCAAAAATTACCACTTATGAAAATCTGATCACAGTGACAGATCTTGGCAATTTTTTACCGGATCACCAAATGATCTTCCCGGGTGTGAAAGAAGGCTGGCATTTCAAATTTGCTTTCCCATCCATGAAAGCCAGGGGAACTTCCATTAGCCAGGTCAGGGTCAAGGCCGATGGCAATTATCTTGGAGAGCTTCAGCAATTGGAAGACATCAGCAAGGTTGCCATAAACACTTTTGAGACGAAAAAAAATATCATCTACTTTAAAACTCTGGCCAGAACCGTAACCAAGGGAATCTTAGCAGTGGAAGCCAAAGCCAGGCTGAAGAAGGAAATGAAAACCAATGATCTGATGGGCGCCCTGTTGGATGCGGCGGTGGATGCCGGGGTAGATGCAACGGAAAATCCCGATCTCCGTACATCGCGCATGTTTCCCCATGCCAGTCTGATTGGTGAGTTCAGCCTTGAACCTGGCACTTACCATATTGAGATAGAGTTTTATAACGCCAATGGTATGATTGTCCAAAAAAAGGATTATCCCGGTTTCCGGGTTGAAAACAAATTGAATCTGATCGAAGCTGTTTCACTTAATTAAAGTGGTGGGTATGAAAAATTCAAAACGATTATTATTTGGTGTTCAGTGGCTGGCTATGCTTTTATTGTTCAGTTGTACGGTCACTCAAAACTCAGTTGCCCAGCAATCCGGTAAAGTGAAACCGGATTGGGTTGAGCACCCGGACAAGAAATATCCCGGGAACCGGTATATTGTAGGGGTAGGCTCCGGCGACACCCGTCAGGCAGCAGACGATAATGCTTTTGGCAACATTTCCAAGGTCTTTCAGGCTGAAGTAAGTGTTGATGAAACCTATATCCAAAAATATCTTGAGATTGAAAAACAGGGTAAGCATGAATTGTCGGTTTCCAGCCAGATGCTGGAAAAATCGGGAGTTAAAAGTAATCAGAACCTGAAAAACATCAAGGTTAAGGAAGCCTTTTTCGCCGAGAATGAAGGGTTGTATTATGTACTGGCAGTGATGGACCGATTGGAAACCGCAGATTTATATGAACAGGATATTGAGTACAACAATGAAAAAATCAATGAATTTCTGACCGCCTCCCGTCAGTCTTCAGATAAACTGACCAGATTTGCCAGGTTGTACAAGGTAAAAACCATATTCGAAGTAAATAAGGCGCTCAATCAACAATACCGGCTGATCTCGCTAAGCCAGGAGGAAATTGCTGGTCCCATAACCGAACTGGAGCTTGATCAGGAATGGGGAAACCTGATCCGGAGTATAAATGTCAGTCTGCACCCGGCTGAGGGCACAGCCCAGGAAATGACGGATTATATGCTGGAGGTGATTGGTTCTATCGGCTTTCAGGTTGTTAAGGAAAACAGCGACTTCGGTTTTAACTATAGTTTGGAATTAAGTGAAACCCAATTGAACCGGCCCAATACCTTTGGATATAATTGGAAACTGACAGTCAGAACGGATGATAATCTTCATCAGCGGGCATTGAGAGCGTTTAACCTGGAGCAGCGGACGGTTTCAATTTCTGAAAACCAGGCCCGGGCATTACTTATGGTAAATGTTAAAAAAGCCCTCAATACACAATTCAAAAAGGATTTTATGGCTTATCTTGAATCTTTATAGATTGACGGTGGTCAAAGTATGAGTTTAAATTTTAGAGTAGAATCATGCCAATTCGTTTAACCAACATTGAAGGGGAACTACCATGAAGCGTTTATTTTTGTTCACGCTTTTAGCTGTTTTGTCGTTTAGTCTGATCACGGCCTGCGGTGGCGGTGGCAAATCTGCGGTAAAAGATTCATCGATTGAGGTAATTGATGATCCATTTCAGGATTTAACTGATCTGACTTCAGATATCATCACCGGTGGCGGTCTGGCTGCCGTTGGTCAGGGTACCTCCGAGCGTCAGGATCTGGCCAAGAAAAAAGCGGTTACCGATGCTCAGGGTCAACTGGCCGAAATTCTGGAAGCTAAAGTCAATAAGATGAAAAAATCTTTCCAGGAAGAAATCGGCACAGGCAGTAACACCGAGATCAACGAAGCTTTTACCGATGTTGTAAAAGTGCTCAGCAAAACCACTTTGCGCGGTGCGATTACCAAGAAAACCAAATTCATGAAAGATAAAGACACAGGTATGTTCACCGCAGCCGTTGTTGTTGCCGTTGAACCGAATACCATCAACATGTCGCTCTTTGATGAAATGCAGAAATCCCAGCCGAAACTTTATGAAAGATTCCGTGCTTCGCAGGCCTACAAAGAACTCGAAGACGAAATGAAGAACTACGACGAAAATTAATTTTTTGTACCCGTCAATATGAATTACCTGCCTTAATCCGGTTACCACAGACTGGATTAAGGCAGTTTTTATTTCAAAAGGATTTGTAGGTATGGAACCAGGAAACTTTAAAAGATACCTGCACCTGTTTTTCCCGATCATTCTGTTTTTGATTACCGAGGCCGGGGCAATTGACCGCTATCCGGAATGGTTTCTTTATCCGGGCCGGTATCAGGGCTTGATAACAGGTTATTCTTATCGCGGCATACCGGCCG
Source organism: Caldithrix sp. (assembly GCA_020720405.1). Lineage (GTDB taxonomy): Bacteria > Calditrichota > Calditrichia > Calditrichales > Calditrichaceae > DYOS01. The sequence goes on from DYOS01000034.1 coordinate 14,076, forward strand.
AGTCCGTAGCCGAAAATCTGTATTGCGCCTATCAGCGCTGTTTTGCTGTTGGAACCCTGGAAATTTTCGATCAGGAAAAAAATTCCAGGATTTTAAAGAACTCAAATTATTTTTATGAATATTCACCGGATTCTGTGGAAGCCATCCGCGGGAAATTGGTAGAAGTTGATCATTTTGCCGTGAATATGTTTACACAAGATTATATCTCCGCCTTTAGGTGTGATTCGGTTCAATCAGATTCCTGGCCCATTCTGGAAACAAAAGACCTGAACACACCGACCTGGATCGAACTCTCTGTTTTCGAAGACGAGACTTATTATTATGGCGTTGGTATGTATACTTCCAGGGGGTTGGAGAATGATGCCTGGCAAACCGCTGAGGAGCAATCCATCTTCAGCATCCTCAATTACCGGCTGATGAAAATCAATCAGATCAGTATGTATCAGGACGGCTCACAACCAGTGGGCGATGATTATCAGAAAATAACTATATATGAAATCCGTTTTTTATTGGAAAACATTCAAATTATGGAAAGATATCCGGACGCACCGAACCAGATGTTTTACGTGTTGTCCCGGATTCCGAAAGCAAACCTGATTCCTCTTTACAAATAACAGGAACATAATATGAAACCATTTTTTACATTACTCTGCCTGCTTTGCCTGGCCGGCAACGTTTTAGCTTACGACCTCAAAGTGGTTGTCCGCTGGGATGAGATGGCCGTTGAAGGTTCGATTGAAAGTATGATTCAATATTATCATCAGGGTCAGGTTGAAGTCATCCGGGCTCTGTCCAACAAACCGTCGGCAGATGGGAATGTCAAAGTTATCCGGCCGAAGGATGGCGGCTACCAGGAATTCCAGATTGAAAAATCCGCCGGCTTCCTGTTTAATATCTGGATTCAGAATATGGTGATGGATGAGGAATTCGCCGAAGAAGAAGATTTTTTCACTCTGGCTAATGCCGGCATACAAGTCACCGTCGAAGACCGCCTGAATGGTAAAAGTTATAATTTCAGCCTGCCGGAAGGTGCACCGGGCTTGTTGTTCCGTGGTGGTGCCATAGTGGACGGCGAATTTTACGATTTTACGGAGATGTACAGCCAGCAGCGTATTTATTCGGTAACCATGATTGATGCAAAAACCGGCAAACTTTTACCAGGTGTGCAGGTCTCGGTCTCCGATACCCGCACCGGTCAGCTGATAAGCAGTGGAATGACAGATGACTATGGTGTGTTCGAACAAAAACTGGATTATGGCAAATACCGGGCTGAGCTGAGTAAAGAAGGCTATATCGCTGCCGGCCATAATTTTGAGATGGATCTGAACGAATTGCCGGTGGCCATGAACTTCGCTCTGACACCCCAGGTTCAGGAATTCCGGATTGTTTTGACCTGGGATGCTTATCCAAAAGATCTGGATGCCCACCTGGCCGGACCGAAACCGGAGGGCGGCCGTTTTCATATCTGGTGGCAAAATAAAATTCCAATCGGCGGCATGAATTTTCTCGATCGTGACGACCAAAGCGCTTACGGGCCGGAAACAATCACCATTTATAAACCGGCGCAGGGTGTTTATGAGTATGCGGTTCATAATTTTTCCGGCCGCAACCGGAGCGGAAAAAAAGATTTATCTTTCAGCAAAGCCAGGGTTGAAGTGTATGGCAACGGGCGGCTGCAGGCTTCTTTTTCTGTAACAGAGGGGCAGAAAGGCAACACCTGGCATGTCTTCAGAATCAATGAACAACAGCAGGTGGTACCGGTAAACCAGTTCCGCGATGAAACAAATAGCACCGGAATTATCCAATAAAGCGGAGGAGAGTGCGATGAAAAATCTGGCTTTTGTATTCCTTATCATGTTTAGCGTTGAGATTTGTCTCGCTCAGGATGATTATGAAGCCTGGTTGAAAAAAGATCAGCAGGCTTTTCAGAATTTTCTCTCCGAGGAAGACAAAGCTTTCTCTGATTTTTTGAAAAAAACCTGGAAACCTTACGATCCGAAAGCCGGAGAAAAAGCCGATCTCAAACCGAAACCAATTGATATACCGCGGGCGCCAGAACCGGAGGCAAGACCTGTCGAAAAGCAGCCTGAATTGCCGAAAATAAAAGAACTGCCAAAACTTCCGCCCGCGCCTCCGGAAATGAAACCCCTGGCTGAGCCGGTAAAAATATCCCCAAAAGGTACACCGGTCCCGCTGTACAATGCGGAACTGATGCTCGACATGAGCCAGCTTACCGATTTTAAGCTGAGCCGTCCTTATAACAATGATCAGATAGGGACGGCCTGGAAAACCCTGGCTTCGCTAAACCTGGCTCCGCTTCTCGAGCAGATAAACAAAAACCGCCAGGCCAGGCATCTGAATGACTGGGCAGTTCTGCAAATGCTTAAATCCATCGCCCGTAAACAGTATCCGGCGGATAACGGGAAGCAGCTCGTCTTGACCTGGTTTCTGCTTATCAAAACCGGATTTCAGGCAAAAATAGCTTATGACGCAGACCAGCTTTACCTGCTCCTGCCAAGTCAGCAGGCCATTTTCGAAACCCGGTTTGTCCTTCTGGATGACCTCAAATATTATATTTTTGTCATGGATAACAGTAATCCGGCGCCAACCCGTTTAAGTACTTACAGCGGGGATTATCCGGGCAAGCTGGGGCCGATTGATTTGAGGGTTACCGAGATACCTGTTTTAGGTGGTGAATCTGCACAGCGTACCTTTGCATTTAATTTTGATGGCAAAGAAATATCGGTTCCGGTAACTTTCAGTGAAGATATGATCACCCTGATGAAAAATTATCCCCAGACGGATTTGAATGTATTTTTCAATGCCGCGGTCTCCGAACCGGCCCGGTATTCTTTGTTAAAAGCACTTCGGCCGTTGATTGAAGGAAAGTCTGAATTGGAGGCTGTCAATCTCCTGCTACGTTTTATTCAGACCGGATTTGAATATAAAACCGATGATCAGCAGTTTGGCCGGGAAAAATACCTGGCGCCTGAGGAATCACTTTTTTACCCGGCCTGCGACTGTGAAGACCGGTCTATCTTATTTTCATACCTGGTTAAAAATTTACTCGGCCTTTCGGTTATTGCGCTGGATTATCCCGGTCATATTGCCGCTGCAGTAAAATTTAGCCAGTCTTTTGCCGGGGATCAGATCAGCTTCAACGGACAGACCTACATGATTTGTGATCCGACCTATATCAATGCCAATGCCGGGATGTGCATGCCCAATTATAAAAATGTTGAACCCAAAATTGTAAAAATGTAAAGAGAGAACCCAATGCGATTATTAATAGTTGTTTTCATGCTTCCTTTTGTCCTTTTGGGGCAGGAAGGGAAGACGGCGCTGGGAAAAATCAACTTTTTCCTTGGCAGTAACTATGTTAAATCCACACAAAATGAGCGCTGGCAGCCGGCCCGGTTTAATATGCAGGTTTTTGAATTTGACCGGGTTAAAACCGAGAAGGAATCCCGCAGTGAAATAGAATTTATAAAAGGAAAAGTACTGCGGATTGGCGAAAATTCTGAGGTCGAAATTACCCGGGATCAGGCTGGTATTGAACAGGTTAATATGAAATCCGGAAGCGGCTGGATCAGCATGTTTCTACCCAAAGGTGCCTCGCAGATTTTCGTCCGCACCCCATCTTCCGTGTGCGGGATCCGCGGCACAGTTTACCGTCTTGATGCTGATCAGAATCATACGGCCTACCGTTGTTATCAGGGTACTATTGAAGTAACACCTTTTGAAAAGGATGGTCAGACTCTTTCTGATTCGACTTTCAAAATCAATGCCGGTGAAGAACTCATCCTGGTCATGAATTTTGAAGAGTATAAAAAGCAGCAGGAAAAGGCCATCAAAGATTTTATGGATCAGGATCAGGAAGCCTTTGAAGATTATATGAAGCAGGATCAGGAAGACTTCGAAGAGCAGCAGCGCAAAGATGCCGAAGAATTCCAGCGGGTCAATAATATGTTTGTAAAGCAAAACCGTTTTGATCCGGCCAGTGAGAGCAATTCATCCTGGGTGCGCTGGAACCAGGAACGCGACCGGCAGATGCAGGATAAGTAATGCGAACGCTGTTAACTTTGTTGGGCATTCTGATTTTTGCGGGTTGTTCCGGAAAAGAACAACCCGAATCAATCCCGGCCGGCACAGCGGCTGATTCGGCAATTACTTTTACACCGGATGATTCAGCACCAGCCTGGTTTAATGAGTTACCGGCTGATACAATAAAATTTTTTGCCAGAGGCCAGGCCCGTTCACTCCGGCTTAATCTGGCGGTGGATAAAGCCCGTCTGTCGGCCCAGGCCGATCTGGCCCGGCAGCTTCAGGTAAAATATCCGCAGCGCTACGAGAACAAAGAAGTCCCGGTCTCCGGGGCGATCGTTTTACACCAGAAAAAAATTCGTGACGGAAAGTACTGGAAGGTATATTTAGTGCTTGAATTGCTCGACCAGCCGGAGAGGTAATGAATAATTAGTGTACATTTAATTGCTGGTCTAAGTGTCAGGATTGCTTGTGCGGCGCCTTTTTAGAACCTTGAAATAATATTTTGCTTTAAAGGCAGGACAAACATACTCATCACTTGTCACTGCCATAATTTCCCAAGGCCTGGCGGGCGATGATAATATAATGCCCGGATACATATTAAAATATTTTATAACAGCATTCTGTCGCCGGTTTTGGTTGTCGTGATAGTTCGGTTTTCCCGGTGTTCAGATTAAAAACCGATTTTGAACTGGCACATCCGCCCGCGGATACTTCTTCTTGATCTGTACATTGCAAAAATTAGCATATAGCCCTAATTTCAGGCTTCAAATTATGAGGTGGCCATGACTTATATCGATTTAAGAAGCGATACGCTGACCCAACCGACCCTTGAAATGCGTGAATACATGCTAAGAGCAGAAGTCGGTGATGATGTCTATGGTGAAGATCCCACGGTTAACCGACTCCAGCAAAAAATCTGTGAACTGACCGGAAAGGAAGCAGCACTCTTTGTCACCTCCGGGACCCAGGCTAATCAAGTAGCGATCAATGCCCATACCCGGCCAGGCGAAGAGGTTATCGTCGAGCGCTTTTCGCATATTTTTAATTACGAAGGCGGCGCCTCCGGTCTGCTTTCCGGTGTTCAGCTACACCCAATCCGCGGTGAGTACGGTGTGTTTGATGTTGATGAATTGCCTTATCTCTTGCGCCCGACAGATCATCATTATCCTCAAACCCGTCTTATTGCTATTGAAAATACCCATAACCGCTGGGGCGGAACCATTTATCCCGTTGAAAAAATAAAAGAGGTATCTGACTTTGCACGAGCCAACAGTCTGCTGATGCATCTTGATGGCGCCCGGTTGTGGAATGCATCGGTAGCCACTGGTGTCTCAATTGCTGAGTATGCATCCTGTTTCGATTCCGTATCGCTTTGCTTTTCCAAAGGACTCGGGGCACCGGTTGGTTCGATTCTGGCCGGGTCGGCAGAATTTATCAAACGGGCGCATTATTACCGCAAAGTTTATGGCGGGGGTATGCGCCAGGCCGGAATATTGGCCGCGGGTGCCATATATGCTCTTAAAAACAATGTCAACCGTCTGGCCGAAGATCATCGCCGGGCCCGGGCCATTGCCGAAGCCTTAAACCATATGCCCGGTCTAGTGGTTGATCTGCAACGGACAGAAACAAATATCATTTTGGTTGACGTGGCGCTGACCGGACGTAGTGCGGCGCATGTGGCGATGCGCCTTGAGGAGAATGGTGTAAAAGCCTCGCCAATGACCTCAACTGTTCTGCGGGCGGTAACTCATCTCCATATCACTGATAATGATGTTGATCAGGTGATTGAAGTCGTAAAAAAGCTGATCAAAAGGCTGGAAAGATAAGACAAAAGACAAAAGATTAAAGATTAAAAATTAGAACTAACAGTACTGGAATCGGGAACACCACTGATAAAGTAAAAAAGGGAACCGCAACAGAACACATGCAGTCAGGAATCCGCTATCGCCAAAATGGGCGTATCCAGCTCTTGGTGCTAAAACTGATCACTCTCCACAATTTGATTCAAAGACTGGGCAATTTCATACTCAAACAGGCTGGTACACAGGAAACTTTGTCCCTTGTGACAGTTTAGATTGGGCAAAAAATGATAAAAAGGAATTTATAGTGTATATCATCATTATTGGTGCCGGTGATGTCGGTTATAATTTGGCCAAGACCCTGTGCTATGAACGGCATGACGTGGTGATCATTGAAAAAGGACAGGAGGCCTATGCCCGCGCTGCGGATTCACTTGATGCACAGGTTATCCACGACAATGGCTGCAGTTTTACCGTTTTGGAGAAGGCCGGTATTGAGAACGCTGACCTGCTTGTGGCAGTAACGGACTCTGATGAGGCGAACCTGCTGGCCGGAATGATGGCTAAACAGTATCATGTCGGTAAAACCGTAGTCCGGGTTAAAAACCGGGAATTTTTAAGATCAGATTCACCGGTCAATGCACAGAAACTGGGTATCGATCTGATTATCCATCCCGAATCCATCGCTGCCCATGGTGCGGTTCGGCTTCTTCGCCAGAGTGTGGCCACCGATATTATTGAATTTGCCGGTGGTGAAATTATTCTGATGGGCATTCAACTGGATAAAAACACACCTATCCTGAAAAAAAGGCTGATTGACCTGGCCAAAGATTACCGGCACCTGGCCTTCCGCACAGTGGCTATTCAGCGAAAAGATATTACCAGGATACCTCATGGGCAGGATGTACTGCTGGAAAACGACCGTATCTTTATGACCATCCCAAAAGGCCGGGTCGCCGATGTTCTTCATATCACCGGCAAAGAAAATATCAAGCTGGAAAATATTATGATTTTGGGCGGGGGACAGGTCGGTTACCTGGTTGCCCATGAACTGGAGCACAATCACAATATTAAAATTATTGAGTCGAATCAGGATAAGTCTGAAAATCTGGCCGAAAAACTGCGCAAATCATTGGTTATTCATGGCGACGGGCGAGATCTGAATCTGTTGGCGCTGGAAGGCATCATCGATATGGATGCGTTTATCGCCCTGACCGGAGATGATGAGACCAACCTGATTTCCTGCCTGATGGCCAAGCATCTGCAGGTTCCAAAAATTATTTCTTTGATTAATAAAGTTGAATATTCACCTATCATTCCGACCATTGGCATCAACTCTTATATTTCAAAACAACTTCTGACGGTTAACCAGATTTTGAAATATATCCGCCGTGGTGATATCGTCAATGTAGCTTCTATTCCAGGTATTATGGCCGAAGCCATTGAGCTGATTCCCAAACCTGGTTCAAAAATAACATCCAAACCGCTGGCTGAGTTGAAATTTCCCCGGGATGCGATTGTCGGGGCGGTTATGCGCAAGCATGAATTTCTGATTCCGACTGGTGATACAATGCTCCGCCCCGGTGACCAGGTCGTCGTGTTCGCCATGCCGGCAGCCATCCACGAAGTGGAAAAATTATTTAATTAGCAGGTCGTTATTCAATGCTGAATTACCGGGCTATCGTCAATATTCTATTTGCCCTGCTCCTATTTCTGGTAATGGCCCTTCTTTTTCCGCTTGGAGTGGCTTTTCTCTATGATGACGGTGACATACACGCTTTCCTGTTAACTATAATATTCCTGCTCATCATCGCTCTGCCCGGGTTTTTTCTGACCCGGCATTCCCGCGAATTGAAGATCAAAGATGGTTTTCTTGTCGTCACCCTGGGCTGGTTACTCTTTTCGGTCTTTGGGGCAATACCTTTCTATATCGATGGCCATATTCCATCTTATACCGATGCTTTCTTCGAAACGATGTCCGGGTTTACAACGACCGGTGCTTCCATTCTGTCGGATATCGAAGCCCTGCCCCATGGGTTATTATTCTGGAGATCGTTTACCCATTGGCTGGGCGGGATGGGTATTATCCTGCTCAGCCTGGCTATTTTACCCTTGCTTGGTGTTGGCGGAATGCAGCTTTTTAAAGCTGAAGTGCCCGGACCCACCATGGACAAGCTCAGTCCGCGGATAAAACATACTGCTGAATTGCTTTGGGGTGTGTATCTGATTTTAACTATTGCTGAAATTATCCTGCTGCGAATGGCCGGGATGAACTGGTTTGATTCGGCCTGCCATACTTTCGGGACGATGGCCACCGGCGGATTTTCCACCAAAAACACAAGCCTCGCTTATTACAACAGTGCTGCTATAGACACGATCGTTATTGTCTTTATGATTCTGGCCGGAACGAATTTTTCCCTGCATTACCGGGCTTTGCGTGGTAAACCGCTAATCTATTGGAAAGACCCGGAAGCCATGTTTTTTATCGGGATCATTTTGGTCGCTTCGGTATTTATCGGATATGATGTGCTGGCCCGGCTAAATTATGATCCCGGTAAAACGGTTCAGTATACAGTTTTTCAGGTTGTCTCGATTATTACAACTACCGGCTATGGCACTGCTGATTATGAAAAATGGTCCAGCGCCTCCCAACTGATGCTATTTCTGCTCATGTTTCTTGGCGGATGTGCCGGATCAACCGGAGGCGGAATGAAGATTATCCGTTCACTTATTCTGGTTAAATTTGGCCATAAGGAACTAAAACGCCTCATCCATCCCCAGGCTGTGCTTCCGGTGCGGATTGGCCAGGCTGTGATTGCCAGGGAAATTGTCACCAATATTGCCGGTTTTATTCTGCTTTATATCAGTCTTTTCGCCTTCGGGGTTTTGTTTATGACTACACTTGGTCTCGATATTGAAAGTGCGCTGGGCAGTGTGGCCGCAACCATGAATAACATCGGTCCTGGTCTTGGGTCGGTTGGTCCGACTGATAATTATCATCACATTGCCCCGGCCGGGAAATGGTTTTTATCCTTCCTGATGCTGGTTGGCCGGTTGGAGGTTTTTACCGTTTTGGTGCTTCTGACACCCGGCTACTGGCGAAAATAATCAATCCGGTATTTGGTTCGCAGATTCGGAAAGCCATTACCACCGGGTAGACAACAAAGAAATTCGGAATTGGGAACCAGGAATTGAAGAATCCCACAAATTCTATGTCCACCAATTACCCGACAGAGCCGGGCACAGCACGAATTAGCACGAATTCGGAATTGGGAACCGGGAATTCGGAATAAAAGAACCCAGAACTTGTCCCGTCAGACGGAATGTCGAACCTGAACCCGTCATTTCGAGGAGCTTGCGACGAGAAATCTTTGAATTTGCATCAGCCTGCCGAGCGGGACGGCATGTCCCGCACGGCGCGGGATCAGGGTTAAAAGTTTGGCATGACATTTTTTGTCTGTCATGCTGGGTGACAATTATAAGGGATTCTACAACAGCATGACCAGTGGGATGCCATTAAGGCTGGGTGGCCGATCATAATATTTTGTTGTTTTACTGCTTTCTGCTCTCTGCTTTCTTTTTATTTTATCCTGCAAATCCTGTTATCCTGTCTTTTTTTTAACCGTTCTCAGCGCTATTTGTTTACTTGCTTCTTCTGCCAACGGACTCCAATAAAAATGGATAAAAACAGTTTCGCCAGGTGGAATTTAGCCGGATGATATTGTGGTTTTATGACCGGTTATAGAATAAATTTATCTCCCAATGAATGAAACTCTTTCTCAAAAATTAGCCAATTTACCCGATCGTCCCGGCTGCTATCTTTTCAAAGATCAAACTGGAAAAGTAATTTACGTCGGCAAGGCTCTGATTCTGAAAAACCGGGTCCGCTCCTACTTTCACACTTCCCGGCCGGAGCACCCCAAACTGACCGCTTTAGTCAGGAAAATTACGGATCTGGAATGGATTATCACCGATTCCGAAGTGGAAGCCCTGATCCTTGAAAATACATTAATCAAAGAGCACAAACCACGTTATAACATCAATTTGCGGGATGATAAAACCTATCCCTTTATCCGCATCACCAACGAAGATTTTCCGCAGGTTTTTGTAACCAGGAAAATTATCCGTGATGGTTCACAATACTTCGGACCCTACACAGATGTTAAAAATGTCCGGTTTACACTAAAAACTCTTTTTCGCATTTTTCCCATCCGGACCTGCAAATTTGATCTCAACCCCGAAACCATCGCCCGGGGCAAGGTTAGCCTCTGCCTGGACTATTATATCAAAAAATGCCAGGGTCCTTGCCAGTCCCTGCAAAGCAGGGAAGATTATCAGGCCATGATCAACCGGGTACGGCGATTTTTGAAGGGCAAAACCGATGATCTGGTCAAAGAGCTTCAGGCTGAAATGAAATCTGCGGCTGAGTCTCTTGAATTTGAAGAAGCCGCCCGGCAGCGTGATAAACTTGCTGCCCTCGAACAATACCGCAATTCACAAAAAGTGGTACAGTCCGATGCCCGGGACCGGGATGTACTGACCATGGCCCGTGAAGACAATGAGGCCTGTGTGGTATTGTTTAAGGTGCGGGAAGGCAAGATTATCGGCCGGATTCATTATTTTCTCAGCAACGTTGAATGGCAGGAAGAAGGCGAAATTCTTGAGCAATTTATCAGTCAGTATTATGCTGCTACAGATGATCTGCCCCAGGAAATAATGCTGCCGGCCGTGATTGGCACGGCCGGCCTGGTTGAACAGATGCTCTCTGACCGCTCACAACGCAGGGTGAACCTTGTGGTCCCGAAAATCGGTGATAAGCTGAAGCTGATTGGGCTGGGACAAAAAAATGCCCGCTACCTTTTGGATGATCTTCGACTTCAGCGTCAGAAAAGCCGTGATTTTGTGCCCCATGCGGTCAATGCGTTGCAGCGTGATCTTCGGCTGGAGTCGGTACCCAGGCATATCGAATGTTTTGATATCTCCAATATTCAGGGTACAGATGCGGTGGCCAGCATGGTTTATTTTGAAGACGGTAAGCCGAAAAAAAGTGAATACCGCAAGTATAAAATAACGGTCAAAGACAGCCCGGATGACTTTGCCATGATGCGTGAGGTTGTCCGGCGCCGTTACACCCGGATTTTGCAGGAAGGGAAAAAGCTGCCCGACCTGATTATGGTGGACGGCGGCAAGGGTCAGCTTTCCAGCGCTGTTGGTGTATTGCGGGAGCTTGGTTTGGATACTGTACCGGTGATCGGTCTGGCCAAACGTCTGGAAGAAATATTCCGGCCCGGACTGCCGGAAGCGCAGATGCTGCCCCGCAGTTCATCCGGTTTGCGCCTGTTGCAGCAATTAAGGGATGAGGCCCATCGCTTTGCCGTAACCTTTCACCGTGAACGGCGCAGTAAACGAACCCTGGTTTCCGAGCTGGAAGCTATCCCCGGGATTGGTGAAAAACGCCGCTCGGCCCTGCTCCAAATCTTTGGTTCAGTGAAAAAGATCAAACAGCTTGATACAGAGACCCTGATCCGTGACGGGAAAATTCCACAAAGCCTGGCGATCCGGATTTATGAGCACTTCCATCCAAAAAATTAAAGCCGGATATTGCGCAGTGCCTCGCGCCGGGTCAGACCGGATATAATCGTCTCATTCCGGTGGCAGAATGTGCTAACTTTTTCCGGCTCAAGAGATGACCATTCCCGCAAAGTCCAGCCGAGGGCCTTGCGGATAAAAAAATCGGTTTCTGAAAGGTGAAACTGCAGAATATTTTCCATGTCCTCCGGCCAGGGCAAGCGGTGTCTGACCGGAGTGATAAAACGTAGAATACCGGCCCGCCGCACCCATAGGTGGGAATCACTCCGCCAGCCGTCAACTTCAGACCGGAACTGCGGAAAGCGCAGTAAAAATTCACCGAATACCGGGATGGCCAGTGAATCGTTCAATGCCCATCCGTCACAATCACAGAACCACTTGTAAAAGCGGGGGAAATCTTCCTGCGGATCAAAATATTTCAACCTTTTGGCCAGCATAAAAATGGTCATTTGCCGCAGGTCATAAATTTCCCGGCTCCACAGGCCGGCGCAGGTGATAAAAAATTCACGGCTGTCTTTGATCTCTGCTAAAATAGGGCTAACTTCCCGTCGTAACTGCGGAATGCTGAGACCAAGAAATTCCAGGTGTGACTTATGATATTTTTTTTGCTGAGCTGCGGCATCCGGGTTACCAAGCTGGCGCAGTTTGTGCTCAATGCTGTCTATGTTCATCCGGTTCTTCCCGAGTTGATTGATAAAACTAAAAATAGCCAGACCGGGGTCTGATGGAAATGGTTTTTGTAAAAATTCTTACTACAGTTTCTGATAATGACCAAACGACCAGGCTGGCCGATCAGTGGTTTATGGAACATCAAACTGCGGTTCTGCACAACGACTGGCTTACCGCATATACCCGTCTGAATGCCGTATTCCTGCTGCGGAAAACCAACGGCGATCTGTGTGACCGGTTTCTGCTCCCGGTTTTCAATGAATTCGGGGATCGGATTCCCCACGGCGCTTCGCCCCGCTATTTTCAGCGGGAACAGAAACAGATTGTTACCGCGCTCAGCCAGGAACTGCGTTTCTTCAGAAATAAAATTATGCAGTCTGAACAGTTTCCTCTGAATAAAGTGGAATTATTCGACCGCTACTACGACCTGAAAGATTTGTTGGATCATCATGATGCCCGAAAACGTGGTTTTTTATATCCTTTGTTAGACCAATGGCTGGATCCGCCGCAACGGCATATACTTCTGGAACCGCTCAATGCCGGACTGGAAAAATTGAACAGGGAACTGCATGAGTTGTTTTAGCCGGGAATACCTGAACCGAACCAAAAAACTTCTGGACGGATTGATGAATGCTCAGGCCGATTTGCTTGAGCTTAACCGCAGTGCTTTTCAGAACCAGGCTGAAACCATATTCCGCGACTGGCTGGAATTGCTTGAAGCGGTTGAGGGTTGCGGGCAATACCGTCTCTTACACAGCCAAACCCGGTTGATGGCGAAAAAAATTAAACTGCTTTCAGAAACAAATGCCCGTGATCTGGCAGATGATGAACTTATCCGTTTCTTCGACCGCCAGCATGTTTTTAAGAAAATTGTATTAAGACATATTGAGGCACTGGAAAGCCCGGTCTGATAACTACTCAACCTGATCAGGTCAGCAGCTGGTGCAGGACCGATGACATCTGCTCGATGAGAATTGGTTTTTGAATCCAGGCCGGATTCAACCCATGAAATTTAATTTTATATTGTTCCATCCTGAATTCATCGCAAATAAAAGCAAACCGCGGCGTTGAACTGATCGCTTCAATACCATGCAGAAAATTTTCAAGTTCATGATTCTGAAATTCAAGGTTGCATAATACGATCTTTATATCCAGGCCCTTTTCCTTCAGTATTTCCCAGCCTTCAGACAGGTTTCTGGCTTCATAAACCCGATAATCAAGGAACTCGGTTATGGATCGGGTTACTTTTAGAACAGCCGGATCAGGTTCGATCAGCAGGAGGCCGGCTTCTTTACCTTTTTCCAGCTTTTTCTGGATTTTTTCTCCCTGTTCAGCATTCTTCGCAGGTTGCGGCAGATATATGGAGAAAACGGTCCCTTTTCCCGGTGCACTCTCAACGGAAAGGTGACCACCAGTCTGGGCAGTAATCCCCGTAATTTGAGGCAGGCCCAGTCCGGTGCCTTTCCCAACCCCTTTGGTGCTAAAGAAAGGCTCGAAAATTCTGGGCAGAATCTCCGGCGGAATACCGCTGCCGGTGTCGCTTACTGCGAACCGGAACCAGGAGCCCTGCAAAACCTGAGAGCAAACCGAACAGGTCACTTCCTCGTTTAGTTCAACTCTGTTCAGACTAATCCTGATCTCACCCCGGGTTTCAATGGCATCCATAGCATTCCGGATCAGATGAGTAATCATTTGTTTGATCTGGTTCTCATCGGCCAAAATGGGAAATGGGCCGGGTTCCGTTTCAAAAGTGAAATGAATGCGCAATGGGAAATCTGCACGCAGACTGGTCACGACATCTTCAATTTTTTCAGAGAGGTCAAGAAGCTGTAACCGGCGAATACTTTTCCGGCTGAAATCCATGATCTGGCGAACCATATTGGCAGCCCGCTGCCCGGACTGCTGTATCTGGCCGAGGTATGAGCGGGCCAATTCCGGCAGCTCCGGTATTTTCCCAAGCAAATCGGAAAATCCTAAAAGACTGGTCAGAATATTGTTGAACTCATGGGCCAGCCCGGCGGATATCTGACCGATAGCGGCCAGACGTTCCTGACGGATGACCTGTTTTTCCAGATGGTGCCCGGCGGTAATATCATGGTACAGCCACATATTTCCATGAAACTCTGCCTCAGCCTGCACCGGAATATAATCCCGGGAGAAAATCCGGCCGTCTTTTAGTAGAAGCTCTTCATTCGTTACCGTCCGGCCCTCACTAAGAATTTGGGCAATTCTTTTTTGAAACAGATCGGGGTATTGGAAAAGTTGCGCCGCACCCTGTGCTGCCGTTGAACAGTCCATATTGATTAAAACATCCGGACTGGGAATTCCGAACAGGTCACAAAATTGCTGGTTGACATGAACAATGGTCCGTGCTGCAGATTCAACCAGCACACCCATCTGCAGATTGTTGATCAGAATTTTAAATTTGTTGAGGGATATTTCAGTATCCCGGGCTGTTTTTAACTGGTCGGAACGCAAACCGATGATCCGGGCCAGCTCAATAATTAAGCCAATCTCCTGCTTATTAAACAGGCGGTCTTCAGAGTACTGACTCAGGCAGATGTATCCTTCCGGGCTGGCCGGATCCCCGTATGGAATAATCAGGGTTGCTGTTGTATTGCGCCTGGTCTGCATCATCAGTATAAATGGTTTAAGGATCATCGGTATAGACGAGAAATTGACCTGAACCCAGGGTTGGCCTCTATAAGGCTGAAAAGCCCATTTTGGAATTTTTTCACCTAATCCGATAAACTGGCGGTCTGCCCGCCACTGTTTATGTATTATTAAATTTTTTTGATCCGGAGCTGTGGTTAAAAAAGAAATATTTTCGCATTGCAGGCGGGAACCTGTCTGGTTGAGAAGGCTTTGAATCAGGTCGGATTCATCTGTTGCCTCCAGTGCTATCTGCCAGATTTCTGACCTGAGCCTCTCCAGATCAATTAAACGGTTTTGACTTTCTTCCATTTGTTTCCTGGGAATTGGTTAACCAGCCGGAAAGCACCGCACAAAGGGTAGTCGTCCTTAGTGAATAATTAATGAAAGTATATTTCTGAATTCAATTAAAAAATAAGAATAATAGGATAAAGTAACCTGTCAAATTTTTGGCCACCGACTAACACTGATTGGAATCCGGAACTGGGAATTGAAGAACAGAAAC
>DYOS01000160.1 GCA_020720405.1 Caldithrix sp.
CTCAATTCTTGCACTCGTTCCATTTCATGGGCTAAAAGCTGTTGGCGCATAAACTGATAAAACGGCTCATAGAAAAGCGAGTCGAAATTGGGCAACAGTTCTTTATTGATTGGGCAATCAGCGCGTTCAAAAAGCGATTTATAAATGGTGGTACGGTCTCTGCCGCTTTGGGCGAATTTGAGCGATGTGCCGCTATACGACTCGGTATATTTCCATTCAATCAAAACAACCTGTTGCTTTCCGTCTGCGCGCTCAAACTTCACCGCCGCATCTGCGCTTGTGCAATTTGCGCCACGTGAACGTTTTTTGTTGCGGGCGTTGACCGTTTCGCCCAAGTAATCATCTTTGCCTATCCACTCAAAGGTCACAAATTGCTCATTTTCTACGGGTAACATTTTTTGAATGGCAGGAAAGATGGGGCGCAATACTTCTGCCAACGCGCGAGGCTGATCAGCAAATGGAAAAAGGAAATTGACACAGCAGACTTGGGAGTCGCAAAGGTGGTTGCTTGGTTTCCCGTTTTGCCCATCGTGCCATTTGATAGCGTGTTCGGCAAAGTGCGAAAGTGCCGCTTCTCGAACTTCCGGGGCAAGATTTTGCTCTGCAAATTCAATCGGCAAACAAAAAGCACGGGGCTTGCCTTTATAAACGCCTTCTGAACGTGCCGTAGCAGAAAAATATGGCGAACTGGCTTTGAACTGCGCCTGTTTTGGTTTTTCGCTTTCGAGGAACTCGCCCATTTTTTACACTCTCTTCTTGAATGAAGCAACCCAACATATTATTATGACGCCTTTCGGCAGCACCTGTTTTCCTAAGGTGAGCAAAACTGAAAAAGCAGTAAATTCACTAATCAAATCCTATCCGTCTCAGAAAACGAAATTGAATGAGCTATTAAAGATGAGTCCCCTTAGGTTTCTGTTTTCATAGAAGGGAATAAAGTAGGTACAACGCGTATCAAAAAGCAGGTAATTGGTTTTTACCAGTTCCAGCCCTATGGAGGTACTGATAAATCCCCGCTCCATACTTTTTAGCGCAGATGTGGCATAAAAGCCGCCGATGGCATACCCGGAATAAAGATTAAAAAATCTTCTTTGTCCTCGCCCCAGATATCTTGGGTAAAAATCCTGCCCGAAGCTGTAAATAAAAAGTTCTTTTATGGTTGAATCCGTGTCTGCTGTTCCTGCCAGTTTCAGGGCGCCAAACTGAAAATAACTTTTACCTTTGGTAAAAAGGTATTTGACTTCGAATCCGGAATATCTTTGCCCTGAGAAACCGGTTTTAGGATTTTCGATATCCAGCATCGAAAAACCAGCTCCGGGCATATTCACAAATTCAGGCATACCAAAGAAGAGCCAGGAATCCTGAGCAGAGCTCTGCGGCGTATAAATTTCTTCAGTCAGTTCGATGGTCATCCGATTCGAAACAACCTCACTTTTTTTATGATTCATCTGGGTTTGTTTGACAAAAATCTCATCCTCGATCTGGCGGAGATTTTGCCACATTTTTTCGCGCAGTTCCTTCGAGAGATTATCTTCCGCATAGCGGAATTCATCCGAAAACCGGGCTAATTTGCCTTGCAGAAAATTCAGCTCGGAGCTCAGGGCCTGAATTTCATAGCTGTTATTGACACTATTGGTATTATTTTCTTCAATGTAACCCAGGGCTGACAGATTTTTGTTGATCTGTTCATAACCGGCTTGATCGGCCGTAAATTCAATGCGCAGATTACGGGCCTGATTGTAGTCAAGTTTTCCCTGATGGAGCGTCTGAATCTCAGCCTTTGTCTTTTCGATCATTTCCATTAACCGATTCTGACTGCTTTCAAAATCTTTGCATTGTATGCGGACCGATGTCTGGCGCACAAATAAGGAGTCCGACCAGACATTCTGAAAAAGAAGAACCAGAAAAACTACAGCAGAACGGAAACGCAGATTGGTTTTCATATTCTCTCCATCATAGTGAACCCTGTATCCGGGCCATTCATTATTTTTATGATTGGCCCTAAAAAATAGCCTGAAATCAAGTGGTGTACTCGGCATTGATGCGGACATAATCATAGCTTAAATCCGAACCCCAGCCGACAGCCTGCCCATCACCCTGTTTCAGATCGAGCAGGATATGGATAAAGGAAGCATCCATTTTTTTCTTTAATGCTGTCCGGTTGTGCGGTGTCGGCTGACTGTCTTTCAGAATTTGCACCGGGTTATCGGCACCAAAATAAAGATCGAGGCGGTCCGGATCGAATGGTACCCCGGCCCGGCCGGCTGCCGCGATAATTCGCCCCCAGTTCGGATCATGACCAAAAATTGCTGTTTTAACCAGATTGGAATTGGAAATAGTCCGCACAATCTGCCGGGCATCCTCATCACTGTGGGCATTGACTACATGATATTCAATAAATTTGGTTGCGCCTTCTCCATCGGTGACAATCTGTTTGGCCAGGTGTTCACAGATTTTGGTTAACTGTAAGGCAAATCGCTGATAGGCGCTGTCTTCGGTGGTAATGACCGGATTTCCGGCCAGGCCGTTGCACATAATGGCCACGGTGTCATTGGTTGAAGTATCCCCGTCAACGGTGATCATATTGAAGGTTTTATCGGTTGCCTCTTTCAATGCTTTGTGCAGCAGCTGCGGAGTTATAGCAATATCGCTGACGATGTAAGCCAGCATGGTGGCCATGTTGGGATGTATCATTCCCGAGCCTTTGGCAATTCCGGCCAGGTTTATTTTAGACTTGCCGAGCTTGAAATGGGTGTAACCTTCCTTGGCAAAAGTATCCGTGGTCAGTATAGCATGAGCCGCCAGTGAGCCTGACGTCTGCCGCGAAGACAGTTTTTTGGCCACTTCGTGAATGCCGTCCACCACCTTTTCAATCGGAAAGGGCTCGCCGATAATACCTGTCGATGAGATCAGCACATACTCCGGCGGCAGTTTCAATGCTTCGGCCGCCGTATTACGCATGGTGACAGCAGACTGGTAACCCTGTTCACCGGTGCAGGTATTGGCATTTCCGGAATTGATGACAAAAGCCTGCAAAATGCCCTTCCGAACATCATCACGACAGACTTTGATCGGTTCACCAACCACAAGATTGGTCGTAAAAACAGCAGCAGCGCTGGCCGGAACAGTTGAATAGATAATTGCCAGGTCACGCCGGTTGGCTTTGATACCGATATGCGCACCCCAGCATTGGATGCCGCGGACATTGGTCAGATTTTTGTTCATTCCTTTTTCATTTTCCTTTGATACTTATGTATGAATTTTGCCGCCAATCCGGTTTTACGGACTGAGCGGCAAGGTAGTCAGCGCCGTACTTTCCAGCAGGTTGAACATAATATTCATGTTTTGTACAGCCTGCCCGGCAGCGCCTTTAACCAGGTTGTCAATCGTTGAAACCGTGATAATATGATTGGTGCGCTGATCATAAGAAACAAAAAGATCGCAATAATTTGAGCCGCGGACATGCTTTAGTGCTGGCGGATGTTTGACGACCCGGACAAACTGCTCTTTAAAATAAAACGCGGCAACCAGTTCCTGCAGGTTGTGCAGGTTTGCACCTTCAACTGGTCTTGAATAGGTAGTGGTCAGAATGCCCCGGTCGATCGGCAGCAGGTGCGGCGTGAACAGAATTTCCGTTTCGGTTTTGCAGAAATCATTCAGAGTTTCTTCGATCTCCGGTGTATGGCGGTGTGAATGAAGACTGTAGGCTGAAAAATTGCCGAACACTTCGGGGAAATGCGTGCTGTCTTTGGCTTTTGCTCCGGCCCCGCTGACCCCGGATTTGGCATCGATGATGATAGATTTCGGGTCAATTAGCCCGTGTTTCAGCAGCGGTGTTAAGGCCAGAATAGCTGCGGTGGGATAACAACCCGGATTAGCCACCAGCCCGGCGCTGCGGATTTTAGCACGATTCAGCTCGGGCAATCCGTACACAGCTTTTTTAAGCGCTTTGGCCAGTCCGTGCTTTTCCTTGTACCATTGTTCGTATACAGCCGCAGAGCGGATGCGAAAATCGGCGGAAAGATCGATCACCCGGAAGCGGTGCAGCCCATATTCCTTATAGAAACGCATCGAAACAGAATGCGGCAGGGCCAGAAAAACCAGATCCACCTCTACCTCATGAAGCAAGTCGGCCGATTGCAGCTCGAAATCTATCACACCGTAGAACTGGGGGTGCAGGTCGGATACTTTTTTCCCGGTATGGCTTTCCGAGGTGATCAGTTTGATATTGATTTCAGGGTGATTAAACAGAATGCGGATCAGCTCGGAGCCGGTATAGCCGCTGGCTCCGATGATGGCCACCTGAACCGGTTTATGATGACGTGATTCCGGATAGACGATTGCACTCATAAGAACCTTTATTTTTGGGTCAGGACAAAACCTGTGTGCCTGAATTTTCACCGCTCAGAACAGCACTGATCAAACCGCTTCTAGTTCCGCTCAGGATAAAACAATTGCCGACGCCTTTTTCAATTGCCATGATCGCCGCTTCTGTTTTGGGAATCATACCTTCTGCAATCACACCATCGGGCAGACCTCGTATTTCAGCAACAGAAATTTCCCGGACCAGCGAATCCGGCCGGTGCCTGTCCAGCAACAGACCTTCGGTATCGGTCAGCAGGAACAAATAATCTGCTTTAAGGGCTGCAGCCAATTCCCCGGCAAAAATATCAGCGTTTATGTTATGGGTGTGGTTTTCTTCAACCGACCAGCCCAGGGGTGCAATAACCGGCAGATAACCATTGCCCAGCAGGAGTTCGGGCAATGTGGTTTCGATATGGTCCACATCACCAACAAAACCAAGATCAATTTCCAGCTCCCGGCCGAGACCATCCACGGGATGATACATCCTTCTCACCGAGCGAACCATGGCCGCATCTTTCCCGGTCAAACCGACCGCTTTTATCCCAGCCGAATTCAACATACCAACCAGGGCGCTGTTTACATTGCCCTTTAAGGCCATTTCCACATAGTGCATGGTTTGTTCATCGGTGCGCCGGTGGCCTTCAAAAAACTGCGATTCAACACCGGCCAGTTTCAGCAGCCGGGCAATTTCCGGCCCTCCACCATGAACCAGAATTATTTCGATACCCTGTAGACTGAGTGCAGCAATTTCAGTAATAATTTCCTGCTGCACAGCAGGGTTACCCATGGCATTGCCGCCGTATTTAATCAGAATCCGTTCCGGTTTGAAATCCATTCTCTTTCCCTCGTCATTAGGCTTTCTCAATTGTCTGGTGTGAACTGTTTTCAGACCTGTTCCGCGGCTTAGACAAAAGATTAATTTTATTGCATATTTTTACATAATTCAA
>DYOS01000161.1:0-1506 GCA_020720405.1 Caldithrix sp.
GCACATTCTGGTTATCATGCCGACCGGATCAGGAAAATCACTTCTCTACCAATTGCCGGCCCTGGTCAGCGATGGGTTAACTGTTGTTATTTCGCCCCTGATCGCCCTGATGAAAGATCAGGTAGACAAATTGCGCGGGCTAAGTATAGATGCAACGTTTATCAATTCGTCCCTGGGCAAGGAAGAACGTCTGCGCCGCTATAAAAATGTCCGAAATGGAAAATACAAGCTCCTGTATATCTCCCCGGAGCGCTTCCGCAAATCAGATTTTGTGGATTACCTGAGCAGCCGCACCATTGATCTGCTGGCTATCGATGAGGCGCATTGTATCAGCCAGTGGGGACATGACTTCCGGCCGGATTATACACGGCTGCGTGAATTCAGGCAGATTATGAAAAATCCAACCACTATCGCCCTGACTTCCACCGCCACGGTTCAGGTACAGAAAGACATTATCTATCAGCTCGGTCTGGAAGAGCACAAAGTGCGGATTTATCACCGCGGTATCGACCGTCCCAACCTTCATTTACAGGTCGATCTGTTGTGGGGTGAAGATGAAAAGCTGGACAGAATCCGCGATTTGCTGCTGGCCAATCCGGGCAATGCGATCATTTACTTTGCCTTAATTAAAGATCTGGAACGAATGAGTGAACGGTTGCGCAAAGCGGGTATCGGGCATTTGATCTATCATGGCGACCTGGAAAGGCAAAAACGCCGCCAGGTGCAGGAAGCCTTTATGGCCGGTTCCAATCAGGTTGTGCTGGCCACAAATGCTTTTGGCATGGGCATCGACAAGGAGGATATCCGGCTGGTTATTCACGCCCAGATTCCCGGTTCAATTGAATCGTATTACCAGGAAATTGGCCGGGCCGGACGAGACGGTCTCGACTCGCACTGTGTTTTACTTTATGATGAAAATGACCTTGAGATTCAGTTGCAGTTTATAAAATGGAATAACCCTGATGCCGGGTTTTATGACCGCTTGTATCACCTTTTGCTCAGCCGGGAAGAGGAAGTGAATGCCATGGGGCTGGATTTTATCAAAGAACAGCTCATTTTTAAAACCCGGCTGGATTTCAGAACTGAAACGGCACTGGCCCTGCTCGATCGCTGGGGTGTGACCAGCGGTGAAATTTTTCACCGCGATCTGAAAATTGAAGACGAACTGCCACTGCAACTCAGCGATCAGGCTTTTCTGGATAAAAAGCGCGAGAATGAACAGATGAAATTATATCAGATGCTGCAATATGTTAAAACCGAAGGTTGCCGCCGGAAATTTATTCACAGCTACTTCGGCATCACTCATGACAAGCAATGCGGCGCCTGTGATAATGACCTGCGCCCGGCTTAAGAAGAATAAATTTGCCAGATCATAAGCAAATAGTTTTTACCGGCAGGCTATCTGAGCCGATAGTTTTAAATTTCAAGCTTATCAGTTATTGATCTGGTGGGGTTATTAAATCAAAACCCGGGCCCTCTTCCAGCAGCCAAAGCACATAATATATA
>DYOS01000161.1:1606-5310 GCA_020720405.1 Caldithrix sp.
GGTTATTAAATCAAAACCCGGGCCCTCTTCCAGCAGCCAAAGCACATAATATATAGGTTTTCCATCCCGTCCCTCCTCCCAGAAAAAAGAACCGGGTTCACCCGGATCGCCAGTCAACTCATACTTTCCCTGGTAGTTGCTGTCCTCTGCAGAGATATAGCTAAACTGATAAGTTCCAGGCTGGCATTGGTAAAATTGTCCGCCGATAAAACCAGCAGGAATGTCATTATTATTGTCGGTGTAATATTTTGGCTTAACCTGCCAGTCAATGGCAAGATAGACGTCGCCATCGGATCCGCTGCTTCCACTGCAACCGAAAAGGCCAATACATAATAGTCCTGAAATAAACCATCCCAACCGCATCCTACCTCCCTGTAGAACTTTTTCCTTTATAAAAACACAATACCTGGTTTTTTAATAACCCGTTTGCCGAGTGGAAAGTAAATTCGGTTTTAAAAGCTGATTCTTTATTTTGGTTCGATTGACTGCTGCAAATTTCTTAATTTGAACTGTTTTTGACCTGCTGATTTAATCCGTCAAATCCGAAAGGGATGCTATGATCAGAATAATTATGTTACTGATTTTAAACTGGATATTGCTCATTCCGGCTTTTGCCCAGAAAAACCCGGTTTTACCGACCGCGGCGGAAGAACGGCTGAAATCTTTTGAGATTCGCCGGAAACTGTTCACAGAATCCCTGTTCGGGCAGGTCCCGTTTCGTTCGGTCGGCCCAACCGTGATGTCCGGCCGGGTGGTTGATATCTCCGCCAATCCCGAGAAGCCACAAATATTTTTAGTAGCTTACGCCTCCGGAGGCTTATGGCTGACCGAAAATAACGGCCAGAGTTTCCGGCCGCTGTTCGATAAAGAAGCAGTGATGACGATTGGGGATATTGCCGTGCGCTGGTCGGATTCACCGGAAATCTGGGTCGGTAGCGGAGAAAACAATTCCAGCCGCTCTTCCTATTCCGGTACCGGAGTTTATCGCAGCCGTGATCTTGGTAAATCCTGGCAGCACCTCGGCCTGGCCGAAACCCATCATATCGGGCGCATTGTCCTCCATCCAACAAATCCGGATGTAATATGGGTTGCGGCACTTGGTCACCTCTACTCCGATAACCGGGAGCGGGGTGTGTTTAAGACAACCGACGGTGGAAAAACCTGGCGTCAGGTACTTTTTATTGCCGATGATACCGGGGTAATCGATCTGACAGTGGATCCATCGGATGAGCGGGTTTTGTACGCTGCAGCCTGGCAGCGCAGCCGGAGTGCCTGGAATCTGAACGAAGGCGGCAGCAAAAGCGGACTATATAAATCTGTTGACGGCGGCGAATCCTGGCAGTTATTAACCAATGGCCTAAGCGGTTTTCCAACCGGATCCGGAGTTGGCCGGATTGGTTTGGCTATATCACAGCAGAATTCACAATTACTTTATGCTTTTCTGGATAACCAGGCTGAACGTCCGGCTGAGAAAAAAACGGAACTGCTTCTGACCAAAGATCAGTTGCGGACCATGAGCACAACAGATTTTTTAGCGCTGAGCGAAACTCAGCTCAATACATTTTTAGATGACCATAATTTCCCGCAGAAATACTTTGCCGACACATTGTTTACTCTGGTCAAATCCGGGAAAATTAAACCGGCCGATCTGGTCAATTATCTCGAGGATGCCAACGGGATGCTCTTTGACACGCCAATCACCGGCGGAGAAGTCTATCAATCCGCAGACGGCGGGCAAACCTGGCACAAAACCCATGAGGGTTACCTGGATAACCTGGTTTATACTTTTGGTTATTATTTTGGTCAAATCCGGCTCGATCCACTTAATGATCAGCGGGTTTATCTATTGGGTGTGCCTATCCTGATATCGGATGACGGCGGTAAAAATTTCTCAACCATTAATACTGAAAATGTCCATGTCGATCACCATGCGCTGTGGATAAACCCCGCCAACCCGGCTCATCTGATTAATGGCAACGACGGCGGGTTGAATCTGAGTTACGATGCAGGGAAGACCTGGATAAACCTGAATATGCCTCCGGTTGGTCAGTTTTATACAGTGGCGGTTGATATGGCAAAACCATTTAATATTTATGGCGGCTTGCAGGATAACGGTGTCTGGGTCGGGCCGTCCACCTATAAAAATGATAAAACATGGCTGGCCGGCGGGCAATACCCATACAAAAATCTGATGGGTGGCGATGGTATGCAGATTGCCGTTGATACCCGGGACAATGCCACCGTGTATTGCGGCTATCAGTTTGGAAATTATTACCGGATGAACCGCCTTACCGGCGAGGCGGAATATATTCAGCCGCAGCATGAATTAGGGGAACGGCCGGTACGCTTTAACTGGCAGACTCCGCTTCATCTTTCCGTTCATAATCAGGATATTCTGTATCTTGGTTCCAATAAGCTGCACCGCTCGCTCGATAAAGGTCAGAACTGGGAAACCATATCTCCTGATTTAACCAAAGGTGGCCAGAAAGGTGATGTTCCTTATGGAACCCTGACCAGTATCAGTGAATCGCCGTTACAGTTTGGTTTAATCTATACCGGTTCGGATGACGGTCTGGTTCATCTGACCCGCAATGGAGGGGGCAGTTGGGAGCTTATCTCCAAAAAACTCCCGGAAAATTTTTGGGTCAGCCGGGTCATCGCTTCCCAGCATATGAAGAGCCGGGTTTATGTTACCCTGAATGGCTACCGCTGGGATAATTTTGAAGCGCTGGTATTTGGGAGCGATGATTTTGGGAAAACCTGGCGCCGGCTTGGGCAAAACCTGCCTGGAGAACCGGTCAATGTTATCCGTGAAGATCCGGCCAATGAGAAGATTTTATATCTCGGTACGGATCACGGATTGTATATCTCCATTGACGGCGGTGTTAATTTCTATGGATTAGGTCAGGCCCTGCCGGATGCACCGGTTCATGATCTTGCTGTACATCCCAGGGACAAAAAGCTGGTCGTGGCTACCCATGGCCGGTCCATCTATTTGGCGGATATCAACCCGGTCGAAATGTTAATGGATTCTCTCAGTCCGTTGCCACTTCATCTTTTTCCTGTGGAAGATGTTCGTTTTAGCAAAGAATGGGGCAACCGTTCCTATGACTGGCAGTTTGCAGAGCCTCAAAAACAGGAATTTACTTTGTGGTCGGATTGCAGTAGTAAGGCATTAATTGAAATCTGGTCGGGTGATTCACTGCTTGTTCACCATGCAGAATGGACCGTTGATAAAGGTTTAAATTACCGTGAATATGACCTGAGTACAGATTCTCTGGCAGCAGTAAAACTTCAGAAAGGTGAGAAGGTCAAAGCCGCAGATAACGGAAAATATTATCTGTTGCCCGGTACATACCGGATAAAAATTATATCTGAAACCCGAATAGCCGAGCAGATTTTTGAAATTTCCGCACTAAAGAAAACCAACCGGAAAACAACAAAAAAGATACCCTGATTTTCTCCATTGAATGGGGGAGTAGTTGAACTCTCCTGTTCATTTTCTATCCTGGTCGGCGCTGGTGTGATTTACATGGCGGGCGCACGCTATCCTTCAACCATGCTATCTGGCACTTGTTTGTGCCTGACGGCAGCATACAGCATTTTTTTGCCATGCTGAACATGGTGTAAAAAACACCAATCTGCCTCTTGAATGGTATTTTTCTTCTGTGTAAAATTGTCCATAATTTTAATCCTGTTCTTAT
>DYOS01000162.1 GCA_020720405.1 Caldithrix sp.
CAGGTATTCACCTTCCTGATTGGGCTGGAAGAAGCTGATCGAGTCCCGCACATCAGAAAGGTCAAGTCGCTTAATAACCCGTTCGGATACCGTCCGGCTGCGCAGCACTTCCATCTGGTTAGCGATAAGGGTGCCTTTGTTACCAAAATAAGCCATGTCGAACATCATGGTTTCCATGCGGTTATCATTGGCAATCATCACGGTGGTATTGGCTTCGTAAACCGGATCGGTGGTAAAGGTGTACCAAATTGTAGCAATAAAAACCACGACGAAAGAAACGATGATAATCCACCGGCCGCGGTACAGAATGCGCAGGTAGTCGGCCAGATTTATCTGGGTTTCCATCTCCTGATCAAACATTTCATTCACTTAGTAATTCCTCCTGCTCATATCGTTGGCCGCGAAAATATTTTTTCAGGCCAGGCCAATTTTTCTAAAAAACCGGGACAACGCAAACTTCCGCCCGGCCGGCGGAAGCACGAATTCCGGCCTGAACGGTTCACCATCAAAGACCCGGCGCGGATTTGAAACGAAAAGCCGTTCGCGGTATTCTTCATCGATAACAGGTGCCAGCAGATCACGGGCCCTGGTCAATTCAGCGAAGCTGCGCCGGTCATCATCATGGGCATCGGAGGCAACCAGTTCGGCCATGTGCCGCTCCAGCAACTCCAAGCCAAACTGCTGAGCCGTCCGGCCGAAACTACCGGTCAGACTGCCGGCATTGATCTGAAAAATACAGCCCTGTTCATGCCATTGCTCGAGAAGACGGGTCTGATCCATCAGGTAAAGGTAACGTTCAGGATGGGCAAGAATCGGTTTGATGCCCTGAATCTGAAGCTTAAAAATAAAATCGGCCACCGGCAGACGCTGCTCGAAAAGGGGCAATTCAAATAACAGATATTTCTTTGTTCCGCCCAGGGTAGCCCAGGGTTCATCCAGCCAATCAAAAATCCGCTCACTGAAAAAAACTTCGGCGCCTAATTTCAGGTTAACCGGCAGCCCTTCGGTTTCAATTAAATTCTGCAGGATGCGGAAATGGCGGTTGATCAGCCCGGCATAAACACTATTCATCAGATCGGGTGCATGCGGAGTGGCCACAACAGCGCTGATACCGCAGTCAACCGCCCGGCGCAGCATGGCCAGAGAGGCTTCCGGGTTTGGTGCCCCGTCGTCAATTCCAAACAGAAGGTGATTGTGGAGATCGGTGAACATCTACTTTTCCGGACTGCGCATATCAATTACCTGCATGGCCGGCGCAGGCTCAATGCGGAATAATTCAGCCGGCAGATCTTTGGAAATATCCTGACTGAGAATATAAAAATGGCTTTCATTATTATTTATATCGATGGTTGACATCTGCAGAATGTTAAAGGATTTATCCTCAACCCAAAGTTTGATGCTTTGGATAAAGCCCTTCACTTCACCTTTTGGTTCGAGTTTAATAACATGGATTGGCGAACCGGCCGGTTTTTTTTCTGTGGAGATGAGCGACAGAAAGGATTCCTTCGGATACTTATAGATAATATCGCGCGGCAGCGAAGCGGCGCTGTTTTTAGAAAGATTATCGATGAGCAACTGCCCGGAGAGGCGGTTATAGGTCCACAGTGTTTTCCCATCGCTGGCGATAAGCTGATCTTCCGTTTCGAAGCGGTACTGCTCGCCGTTTTTTATATACAGTGTACCATTAATCTGATTGACCGATCCGGTCAGTTTAAAAATTTCTTTCTGCTCAAAGACGGCGGTCAGATTTTTAATGCCTTCGTATTTCTTCTGCACATTGCGGATTATTTTCTGAACATCCTGAGCCTGTACAGTTAATGCCGACAAAAATATGATCCATAAAAGGATTGGCTTATGGCGCATGGTACTACCCTTATCTTTCGAGTTCATCCAGCCCGATCAGCACCTGACGGGCCTTGCTGCCGTCGGCCGGACCGACGACTCCGTTTACTTCCAGTTCATCCATCAGGCGGGCCGCCCGTGAGTAACCGATTTTCAGCTTACGCTGCAGGAAAGAAACTGATCCCTGCTGATGCAGCACAACAATGCCCTTTGCTTCATCAAATAACGAATCCAGGCCGTCGCTGCCGGAATCTCCGCTTTTTCCGCCTCTTCCACCCTGCGGCTGCGGCAGGCTGTAATTTGGTAATTTAGGCTGGCGGCGAATGTGATTTATGACCGCTTCAACTTCTTCAGTCGAAACAAAAGGGTTTTGCAGACGGGTTGGTTTCGGTTCACCCGGCGGCAGATAGAGCATATCGCCTTTACCCAGTAACTGTTCGGCGCCGTTCATATCCAGAATGGTCCGGGAATCCACTTTTGATGCGGTCTGGTATGCCATTCGGGTTGGGAAATTGGCCTTGATCACCCCGGTGATTACATCAACACTGGGCCGCTGGGTGGCCAGAATCAGATGGATACCCACGGCCCGGGCCATCTGGGCCAGACGGGCAATCGGTGTTTCCACTTCCTTGCTGGCCACCATCATCAGGTCGGCCAGTTCATCGATCAGCACAACAATATACGGCAATTGGCTGAGTTTACGGGTTTTGATCTGCGGATCACCGGCTGCCCATTTGCGATTGAATTCAACAATGCTGCGCACCCCGACTTCAGCCAGCTGGCTGTAACGCCGTTCCATTTCCAGCACCAGGCTGTTCAAAATGCTGATGGAATTGCCAGCCGTCGTATAAACTTCCTCATCCAGATCGGCCCGCCAGAGCAGGTAATGGGCACGCAGTTCGCGGTACAGAGAAAGCTCCAGTTTCTTGGGATCGATCATCACAAATTTTACTTTGCCCGGATTGACCCGGTACAAAAGCGACATAATAATGGTGTTGATGCCGACGCTTTTTCCGGCGCCGGTCGCTCCGGCGATGAGCAGGTGCGGCATTTTGGTCAGATCGGCGACAAATGTTTCACCGTTGATGGCTTTGCCCAGAGCTAAGGGCAGCTCAAAATCGGTCTGGTTAAATTTGGCTGAGCGGAGTAAAGATTTGAGATAAACCGGCTGGGCTTTTTTATTTGGAATTTCGATGCCGACTGCTGCTTTGCCCGGTATCGGGGCGATAATCCGGATGCCCCGGGCTTCCAGGGCCAGAGCTAAATCGTTGGTCAGATTGGTGATGGCATTTACTTTAACCCCGGTGGCCGGCTGCAGCTCATACATAGTAATTACCGGTCCGGCCGTGACCCGGATGACCCGGGCTTCAACATTAAAATCCTTTAATTTGGATTCGAGCAAATGGGCATTGGCGCGCAGTTCATCCTTATTGACCTCTGTAGTCTGCGGCGGGGCATCATGGAGCAGATCGATATCCGGGAAGTGATAACGGGACAGACTTTCGCGGACCATTTCATCATAATCCAGTTCTTTTTCGGTAACCGGGGCAGCCACTTCAACACCGGCCGGCTGGGGCAGACGGTTGGCTGGCGGCACCACCTCATGATCCTGCTGCCGGGCCCGGTCAAGATCGGCCAGAATTTCATCCAGCGTGGTCTGTATTCCGCCCGCTGCGTTACGTCCCACAGGCCCGGTGCGGATATCAAAGGGTTCGCCGGGCGAAACAGGCGGGGTTTCAGTCTCTTCTCCGGTGAACAGATCAACGGGTTTGGCCGGAACTTCCTCGATGGCTAAAAATGGCTCCGAGCCGGGATTAATCTCCTCGGCGACGAGTTCTTCAACCGGCTGCCGCTCCAGCATGCGTTGTGCCCGGCGCTGCTGAAACTCGGCCCAGGCCTGCTGCAGTACTGCCGATAAACGATTGAAAACAGCGGCTGTAAAATTTATAAAATGAACAAGCTCAATTTTCAGCGTCAGCCCGGCCAGAAAAACCGTGGACACGGCCAGTATAACCACCGCCCCGACCCGGCTCAGATAGATAACCATGCGCCCGGCAATATAACCGCCAATCAGCCCGCTCGGATAATATTCGGTAATCAAACCGCGGTTATGCAGGGCTTCCGGGAGGGCCAGATAAATGGAAATGAGCAAAGCCCAGATGAGCAGAGCCATGGCCGGACGGAACAGCCGGGAAAGCGCTTCCTGACGCATCATCAGCACAGAAGCCCAGGCCAGAAGAATGGGCAGAACCAGAATTGGGTAGCCTAAAGTCCATTGCATCAGACCATAGGCAATTTTGGCCCCGATCGGGCCGAGCCAGTTGCGGATGGAAAAACGTTCGCTCCAGTTGAAGGATACAGGATCATTTATGTCGTAAGAAATTATGGCCAGGATAAGAATCAGGCTGATCCCAAGGATCAGGGCAGCCCAGGCTTGTTTTTTATAGGCGGTGGAGACATTCTTATTGCGCTTTGTCATCAGGAAAATAGGCCTAAGTGAATGCTTTGAATATACTTATCACATCCTCTGAAAACAACCGGGCTAAGCACCAACCAGGGCTCCGCCACGCAATTCGGGTACGATCTGAAAATAATTACTGCGGGCAATAAACTCGAGATCCGCAGCAAATCCCCGTTCGATCAGATGTTTACCGTGGGAGCAATTCTGCAGCACATGCAAAACCTGCTGGTCGCTTATCTCAGCCCCGTTGCCGAGCAGTCCGTGCAAAGCATTAATCGCCCAGCGGGTACTGTCGCCCAATTCGAGATCACACACCCGGCGATTGATCTGACTGGCCGCAACCGCCGCGTAAAGATGATCTTCATAGGCCATGACACCAGATTTCTCTGAACAGACTATAGCGATATCTTCACCCAACTGCAGGGCTTTGCCGATAACCGCATCGAGGTTCAGGAACGAACCGATCAGCAGATGACTGGCACCGACCGAACCAATGATTGCCTTTGTGCCATTTGTAGTACTCATGACCACGGTCTGACCTTTGATCTGAGCCTGATCCAGTTCAACCGGGGAGTTACCCAGATCAAAACCTTTGGCTTTTAATCCGTTTTCTTCCCCGGCCAGCAGGTAGGTTGGATTTTGCTGGCGCATCTGCATGGCTTTGCCATGATGATTGACCGGGATAATCTTCTCCGCTCCGGAGGCGAGCATGGTAACGATGGACGAAGTTGCCCTAAGAACATCGGCCACAATAACCGTCCCGTAAAGTTTTACAAATGGTAATTCGTGAATGGTATGTATACTTATTTTCATTGCCTTGTCCTGTGCTTTATGATCCGGATTAATCTGCAGCCCGGTTTTTCGGATCTGGTCAGACTGTTCTTAAAAAAAGGTTATCCTGTAACCCCTAAAATGAAGAGCGTGATCATATCGACTAAAACCGGATTTTGCAAG
>DYOS01000163.1 GCA_020720405.1 Caldithrix sp.
GAAAGCATCATATTCCAGTACAGAGCAGTTATTAAACCGGGCCAGGGCTTCAAGGCCAGCCTTGAGTTGTGCGGTTTCCTCTGCTGAGAATTGAAAATCCCTTTCCGGCCAGAAGCGGATGACCAACAGCGTTTTAGTTTTCCGCTCCGCCCGCACATCCATCCGGCCAATAAAGCGGGAGCCGGCCAGCACCGGCAGTACAAAATAGCCGAACTGCCTCTTCGCTTCCGGAACATAACACTCCAGGCGGTAATCAAAATTGAACAGACGCTGCAAGCGGTTCCGCTGAATAACCAGATTATCAAAGGGCGACAGAATTTTCAGACCAACACCCTGTGCCGTATGCGACAGGGCATCCGGACGGCAGTAATATTTCTGATTCTCAAGACCCTCAATTTCGGCTTCGGCCACTTCCCCCTCTTCAACCCATTCATTCAGTACCCGGAAAATTATTTCCGGGGCTACGGCCAGCATATCGGAATCCCGGCTGCCGTCCGGCTGCATGAAACGGGCAATTTCTTTGGCCGTGGCTATACCAAAAGCCTGCAGTGCCTTGCGAATAATAAAGCGGGCGGTTTCATCGGTTGAAGGCATACTTACATCAAGTCCGGCGGGCAAAACCCGTTCGGTCAGATCATATATTTTCTGAAACTTGTGGCGCTGACTGACCATCAATTCGCCCTGCCAGAACAGCAGTTCCAGGGCAATCTTGGCCGGTTTCCAATCCCACCAGCTACCCGGCTGCTCCCGTTTGTGTTCAAAATCTTTTGCCGAAAGCGGACCCTCATGGCGGATTCTATTCAATATTTCCGGTAATAAATCGCCATGCGCAGCAAGATGCTTCTTAAACCAGGGATGACGCGGGTTGTGAAAATTTTTCATCCGCGGCAATACAAATCGGAAATCTGACATGGCCATATAACTCATGGCATGACCCCAATACTCGAAAATCCGCCGCTCTTTCTGCAGTGCATCCAGCCAGTGCGGGGTATAATCGGGCAGGCGGCTCCAGATGACATGATGATGGGCGCGTTCGATAACATGGATCGTATCAATCTGGATGTAACCCAGATGGTTAATAAGCGCTTCTGCGGCCGGCAGACCGCTTGATGGCACCTGCGGAAACTGGCAGCTTAAAATCAGATTTCGGGCGCTTATGATATCCAGTTTTATCATTTCCTGCTACCTGGAAATTTGTGAAACTCTCAAAGGTAGAAATTTTCTTATCCTGTCCGTGGCCGGAATAGCATTGTTCCAGTGCGAAAATCTAATGCCATTTGTAGATCTTCAGCCCGGCGAGGAAAAACAAAACACCCGATCCGGCCAGGATCAGCGAAGCCGCAGCCGTCTCAGAAAATCCGGCGCCCTCTAAAAATATACTGCGCATACCGTCGGCAAGCATGGTTAATGGCAGTTTTTGTATAACCGGTACCAACCAGTCGGGGAAATTATGATAACTAAAAAAAATACCGGAACCGATCATCATCGGCATCACCACAAGATTGATCACTCCGTTGCCGACTTCCGTGCTTGAAGTTCTGGAAGAAAGAAAAATAGACAGACCGGCGAAGGAAAAATTGCCGGCCAGGATAAGAACAAACAGGGCCAGCGGATTCCCGGTCAGGGTAAAGCCAAAGCTAAGCCAGCTAAACAGGAACAGCAGCAGCGCCTCGATCAGGTTCATGGCCGTGCGTACGGTGATTATGGAAAACAGGAAATAAGACTTGCGCATCGGGGTGGCCACCATCCGGCGGATCAGTTTCTTGGATCGTTTTTCAATCAGACCGTAACTCAATCCCCACATGGTGGACATCATCACACCCATAGCCATCAATCCCGGAATCAGGAAATCGATGTAGCGGGTTCCCTTCAGGGTCAAAGCCCTTACCTGTCCGGACTGAGAAAAGCCCTGTTCCCGGCCCGGCCGGAGCAAATCAGAAATTTCACGGTGGAAAAGCCGGGCTTCCTGATTGGATGGATCAAAATGATAAAGAACCTGATCCTTCTCCACACTTAACAGCAAACCGGCTTTGCCCTGTTTCAGATGTTTAATGCCCTCATCCCAGGTTGTCGTAAGAAAATAAATGGTCATATTACCGAGTACAGAATCCGGAAGGACAAGGCGATGGCGGTGTTCAATCCCGTCATATTCCAGGTTGGGACCGGCGCTGCTTTGTCTTAGCCGTTCAAAGGCCGGGCTGATTCCCGTTTCCGTTTCGATCAGAACCACATGGCCGATTTTGTCGGCTTTTTTTGTAAAAGCCAAACCAAGACCGAGGGCCATAAATATCGGAAACAGGATGCCCCAGAACAGAACAGCCGGTTCGCGCAGAATTTCCATGGTGTGGGCTATAATCAATTGACTTAGCTGATGCAGGGGACGTTTTTTAATCATCGAGATGCCTCCCGGTCAGCTCGGTAAACAGATCATCCAGGGTTTTTTTACGGAAAGACAGATTACAGATGGTCAGTCCCAGCTCTTTCATGTGTTCGAGAAACAGCGGAAGTTCGGTTTCCAGATTGGTCAGGGCCACGCTGCCCTTGCTTAGTTCCCTGTCCCAGTGAACACGGAATAAAGCAGCGAGCTGATCAAATTTTTGGCGGAGAGCTGAATAGCTCTCCGCTGTTTCATTTTTTTCAAGTTCAAATTCGACAATTTTCCTGCCGTCACCTTCATCCAGTAACGCATTCCGGCTGCCCTCTTTGAGAATTTCTCCGTTGTGAAAAATAATAATGTAATCGCAGAGCTTTTCGGCCTCTTCCATGTAATGGGTGGTTAAAATCAGCGAAGTGCGGCCATTCTTTTTAAGCTGGAGCAGAATATTCCAGATTTCACGGCGGGCGTTGGGGTCAAGTCCTGTAGTTGGTTCATCCAGTAAAAGGATGTTCGGGTAGTTGAGAAGAGCAATTCCCAGGGCCAGTCTCTGCCGTTGGCCGCCCGAAAGATTTTCAACCGCAGCTTTCCGTTTTTCCTGTAAACCAACGGTGGTTATTATTTCTTCAACCCGGGATGCCGGCAGGCTGTAGAAACTGGCAAATAAGCGCAAAGTCTCAACTACATTCAGCTTGTCAACGAAACGCGTTTCCTGCAGGGATAAACCGATCAGCGGCCGGAGACGGTCGGCATGCTCTTTCCAGTTCAGACCCATGATGCGGATTTCACCCTGGTCCGGCTTTTGAATTCCTTCAATCATTTCCACCGTGGTGGTTTTCCCGGCGCCATTCGGACCAAGCAGGGCCACAAATTGCCCCTGGCTGATGGTAAAACTAACATCACGAACTGCCTGAACGGTTTTAAATGATTTATGGATATGCCGGACTTCTATGAGCGGGTTGTTGACAGAAGGTTCTGACATAAGACTTTCCTGATTCAATAAGAAATTTGAGATTTCCGATCCTTAATCGGATTGACCGAAGAGACGGTAAAAATCTGCAATTAATCCAAAGGAAAGCGGGGTTGGTTTTATTCCGGCCAGAATGGTTTCTATATCTTGCGAATTGGAATCAATTTGCCCGCGCTTTAACTGCACATAAGCCTGCATAATCGGGAGTGTGAATTCCGGGTGGAATTGAACACCATAAACCGCCGGTCTCAGCCGGAAAGCCTGCACCGCTTCCAGCACACTGGCCGCCAGAACGGTTGCCCCGGCGGGAATTTCCAAAACACTCTGAGAATGGCTGACATTTGCTAAAAACTGCTTTGGCAAAGGACTAAAAAGAGGGTCTGCTGCGGCTTCGGGCAACAAGTTTAGTTGTACCGTTCCCAGTTCGATCCCCTTTGAATTAAAATCCACCCTTCCGCCAAAGGCGGAGGCCAACAACTGATGGCCGTAACAAATACCCAATAGCGGAACATTTAGGGCAACAGCCGATTGCAGCCAGCCGCATAAATCACTCAGATAAAAAGGCTGATCGGTGACGTTGTCATGGGAACCGGTGATGATAACCAGACTATGACCCGGATCGGTTTTTTGAAAACCAGGCTGGCGGACATCAAGCACATCTACACCGGGCAAATCCGCTGGAAGACCTGCGAGAATCCAGTCTTCGAAATCGCCAAATTGCTGCCGAAGCTCGACCCGGGCCGATCCGGTTTTTAAAATAATTACTTTTCGTTTCATAAAAATGCTCAGGATAAAGTGCTGAGATTACATCGGGCGCATCAATTTTTCAACAGACTCGGGGAGATTAAAAAATACTATTGGCAGCCATACGCAGATATTGATGAATTGTATCGGCATGATAGGAACCACGGACAATCAGGAACTGGTACTGCACCCAGGATTTGACATGTTCAAAAGCCGCAGCCTCTGAAAAATCCCTGAACTGGATTTTTTCCATTACACCCTTATTGAAAAAGAACTCAGCATGTTCTTTTCCGGAATGGACAAAGGCAAACCCATCCAAACTTTCGGATTGACAATAAGCGACTATTTCTTCGATGCTCAGGGTGTGATTTTCTCCCATCAACACCAGCCGAAGGAGAATGGAACTGTAACTCATCATGCCGATAATGGATTGAATTTTGGCCGCCAGAAGCTGTGGTGAGATGGGCTTTATGATAAAATCCTGTGCTCCGGAGCGATAGGCTTCCAACTGCAGGGATTCATCGGCGACCGAACTTAAAAAAATGAATGGTACCGATATAAATCGCTTGTGGCAGCGAATCGATTTTATCAGGGATAGTCCGTCCAGTCCGGAAATATGGGTGTTGCTGATGATCAGGTCTATAAAATTATCGGTGAATTTTATAAATGAAAGCGCATCATGCGAAGAGACAAACGGGTGGACATTATAGCC
The DNA here is from genome assembly GCA_020720405.1 of Caldithrix sp. Lineage (GTDB taxonomy): Bacteria > Calditrichota > Calditrichia > Calditrichales > Calditrichaceae > DYOS01. The sequence continues at coordinate 4,801 of DYOS01000163.1, forward strand.
GTATTCTCGGAATAATTTTGCATAATGATTTACAAACTGAAGGTCATCGTCAATAAGGATAATTCTATGCTTTTGCACATTGGTCGCCGGTTAATTGGAAAATTAATATCTCGGTGAATTATCGGGTGATATAAGCAGGAAAATTAAAATTTTCCATCCAAATTTTATGTTGAGCAGAAGTAAGTGCAGTAAAACTTGTGGCCACCGTTGTGGGAAAAAAAATCATAAAGCCAAAATAATATCACCCTCGGATTAGTTAGTCCAATAGACAAAATGAAAAATACTGTCAATATCTTAATTTCTACTTTTTACAATTAAGGGAGAGTCCATGAGAATACTATTCAGTCTGGTTTTTAT
>DYOS01000164.1 GCA_020720405.1 Caldithrix sp.
AGATTTCTCGTCGCAGGCTCCTCGGAAACTTGTTCCGCTCCGGCGGAATGACGGTTTATTTTTATCCTGTTATCCTGTCATTTTTTTTGGCCACCTATTAACACCGATACACACCGCAATGTCACCCTAAACTTGTTTCAGGGTCTATTTCAGGGTGATATTCTTTAGATGCTGAAGAGATGCCGATCCCGCCCATGCGGGACGGCATGACAATAATGTGAAGAAGTGATACTGCTTTCTGTTTTCTCGCTTTTCATCCTGCCTATCCTGTTATCCTTTCAAAAATTCTTTTTAGCCACCGATTAACACCGATACACACCGAAAGGAATTCGGAACTGGGAATTGAAGAGCCTGACCGCAGATTTCCCCGCATGGGCGGGATAAACTGCAGATTAACATAGAAAAAAAATATCTATTACTGTCCGGATAGCTTTGTTCTCTGCTTTTGTTATTTGTTTTTCTCCGTTATCTCTGCTCACTCTGTGTTAAAAATATTTCCACGGATGACCCGACAGAGCCGGGCACAGTACGAATTTTCACGAAACAAAACTATCTGGCTGGTCAGTTTTTTATTTTCCAGCCCCCGGTCTGCCCGCAATGACAAAGAAGCCTACTATGAAGATTGCAGGTTAATCGGGCGGTGTATCCAAAATTTCTCTGACTTTGCGTAAAAGCGCTGGTACAGAATACGGTTTCTGGATAAAATTCACACCGCTTAACAGAAAACCGCGTTCAACGATATGGGCATTGGTGTAACCCGAAGCAAAAAGTACTTTTAAGTCGGGTTGTGCAGTGGTTAAACTTTTTGCGACTTCCTGCCCGTTCATCCCCGGCATAATAAGATCACTGAGCAGCAGGTGAGGCTGTATCTTCTGGTCGGAAACCAGTTTGATAGCTTCAGTTCCGTTTGTTGCACAATGGATTGTATATCCGGCGCTTTCCAGAGTTTCTCTGGCAAATTCAAGAACACCCTGATCATCTTCAACGATCAGAATAGTTTCACTGCCCTGTTTTGGCAGAAACTCAGCTTCTTCGGGTAAAGTATGTTTTGTCTCGCTGGACAGAGCCGGCCAGTATATTTTTAGTGTTGTTCCGAGATCCGGTTCGCTGTACACATGGATATCGGCATCATTTTGTTTGACGATGCCGTAGACTGTGGACAGCCCTAAGCCGGTACCTTTACCCTGGCCTTTGGTTGTAAAAAAAGGCTCGAATATTTTTTTTATGGTTTCGGCATCCATGCCTGTCCCACTGTCCGATACGGAAAACATTACACAACATCCCAGGTTGTTTTCCTGCTGCGATTTAATTCCGGCAATGTTTAAGCCAGCCATTTTGGTTTCTATGGTGATTAACCTTTCACCGCCGGCCGGTCTGGCATTAATAGCATCCCGGGCATTAACGACAAGATTAACCAGAATTTGCTCAATCTGATGCGGATCGGCATTTATCGACGGCAGGTCGGGATCAAGTGTGAGCTGAATTCTTATATCCTCGCCAATCAGCCGTTCCAGCATTTGCATGGAATCATGCAGCAGCCGGTTGATATCGAGAACAGATTTTTTGGCAATCTGTTTCCGGCTGAAAGCCAGCAATTGCCGGGTCAGACCGCCGGCCCGGTCAGCCGCCCTTTTAATCTGCTCCAGCTTGTTCCGGGAAGCTTCTGTAAACTCCGACTTCATCAACAGCAAATTTGAGTAACCGGAGATAATGGTTAACAGGTTATTAAAATCATGAGCCACTCCTCCGGCCAGTTGACCGACGGCTTCCATTTTCTGTGATTGCCGGAATTGCTCCTCAAGCTGTTTTTGTTCGGTGATATCCAGTATGGCGAAGGTGATTCCATCAGGATAATGGATTGATTCAATCGGCGCCAGAGTGATGATAATGTCAATTTCAAATCCGTCTTTCTTTTTCATTTTGGTTTCAAGAATCGTGGTATTCTGTCCGCTATCAAAAATAATTTTACGCCACTCATCTGAATCTAAAAGAATATTTGGCTGCTCGGGATTGGTTAGTTCTGCTTCGGAATATGCGGACATTTTTGTCATTTTTTCATTAACCCAGGCAATATGACCATCGATAATAATTCCGAGCCCGACCGGTGCGACGCTGAGAATGGAGCTGAGCTGAGCTTCACTCTGGCGCAGGGCATCTTCAACGGCGACCCGCATCTCAACTTCAGAGCGGACCTGCTCAAAATAATAGGTCCGGTTCAGGGCGCTGCCAAACTGATGGCTGAAGACGGAAAGCATGGGTATGTCTGATTCCGGGATGTTCTCAGAAATAATGGCAAACAGGGCTTTTACCTGGTCATTGAATATAACCGGGGCGATAACCATGGCCGGAACTTTCAGGGTTCGTCTAAGGACAGGGGCCAGAAATTTGAGATGGGCGGGTAATAATTGACGGACGAAGTCGGAATCCGTATGAACATAGACCGGTCTAAGTGTTTCCACACATTCCTTTAAAGCAGGAACACTGGCCAAAGGGATATTCAGATCGGATAATCTCAAACCAGCCAATTTTACGGCCTGTTCCATCAGAGTTGAATCAAAATTTTCAAAGATCGGGTGGACTATTTGTTTTTCCGGGTCATAGACAGAAACAGTGAACACATAACCATACTGTTTCATCGTGCTGCCGACTTTTAGCAGAAGATCATCCCTGGTGGTTGCATTCTGCATGGATAAGGCGGCGGCATTGAGGATCTCAATAAGGTATTCATTTCGTTTGCGCTCACTGATATCGCGCACCATGGCCTGCAGATAAAAACTGTCCTTAAATAAAATCTGGGTTAAACTCACTTCTGCGTCAAACAGGGAGCCATCAAACCTGCAATGTTTCCATTCGAAGAATTGCGGAGTTCCGGCGATAGCGGCCGTTATTTTTTCCAAAGCTTTTTCTTTAGAAGGGCGGCCGTCGGGCTGAAACTGTGGTGAAAACCTGTACGGCGGCTGGCCGATAATCTGATCGTATTTGCAGCCGAACAGGTCAAGCGTTTTTTTGTTACAGTCAATAAATGTATCGTTCTGCATCAGAAAAATCGCATCACTGGCAAATTCAAATAATGAGCGGTACCGGGCTTCAGCTTCGGCAATTTTAATTTCAGAAGCTTTCCGCTCGGAAATATTGAACAACATACCGGTCGCCCTTAGCGGCTTTTTGTTCTCCGACCAATCTATAACTTTACCCCGATCCAGAACCCATAACCAATCGCCGGTGGCCGTACGCATCCGGTATTCAGCCTCAAAATAATTTGTTTTGCCTGAAAAGTTTTTCTCCAGTTTGTGATCAACCATTTCGAAATCGTCGGGGTGAACGATCTGCTTCCAGGCCTGGCTGTTGGCGGCATTGTCCCAACCATAACCAAGCAGATCTATCCATTCCTGGTTATGCGTAATACGGTCATTCTGGATATCCCAATCCCAAACACCCAGGTTGGCACCTTTCAGAACCAGGGCGATTTGCTGCTCGCTTCTAATCAGATCTGTTTGAGCGGCTTCCTTTTCTTTCCTGAGCACCAGAATGTTTTCAATTTGACTGAACATTAGATAGACAAAGAGTATAGCTACCCCGGTCAGAAAACCTTCTTCAAACAGATTGGATTTCAGATCAAGACCAAACAGAATGGATGTCCGCAATAAAATCAGAATGGATAGAATAAAAAAAACAATAAAATAATTTTTTGCCGGCCGGAAACCCTGGCGCATCCGGCGATAAGACATAACGGTCAGACTGAGAATGGCCAATGTTAGCAACAGGAGGGAAAGCTGAATATTGAAGCGGTATCCGGGCCAGTATAAGGTGGCCAGGTTTAGCAAAAACAGAAAGCTAAACAGGTGCAGCGGTCTTATTTTATGGTCTGAATTAAGCCCGAGGAAATGAATACTGTACTGGAAAAAGAAGAAACCGGTCAGATTTATGGATGCAGGCAAAATAAAAAAATTGAGTCGGGGCAGATTTGGCCAGAGATATAAAAACCCAATACCAAGGAATGAAAGGATAAAAGACAACATGGCTGCCAGGCTGGATAGAAGGTAAAATAGTTTAAGGTTGAACATTTTATGGGAAAAGAACAGAATACTGCCCAGGGTAACAAAGATAAAACCCAGGGAAAACCCGGTCAGCAGATTATAGCGGTAACGGGTATCCTGATAAACTTTATAATCCAGCAGGTAGGCCGAAAGGCTTAAAACATCTGCCGATTGAAAGCGCAGATAAATTTCATGGGTCTCATTTAAGGGCTGTTTTACTCTGAAAACAAAGTTGGGATCAATCAGGTCTCTGGAAGATGCCGGATAGAAAGTACCGGTTTTTACCTCGCGGACAATTTTTCGGCGGCTGTCGACCTGAAAGAACTGCAGATCATGAATGTTGGGGAAATGACAAAAGATGATAAAAGGTTCGACTAATTCGGGATTCCGGTTGATCACTTTAAATTTTAACCAAATGGCAGCCTGGGAAAAGTTAAAATTGGCATTCCTTTTACCAGTGCTTGTAAACGTATATCGGCCGGAATCAGCTAAAATTTGATTAATGGTCAGGGAAGCCTCATGATCAATCAGGTATTCAGCAAAGTCATTGATGTATATTTTTCTGGTATTTTGGTCAACAACAATGGTCTCTTGTCCGTGAAGTTGAAAAATGATGAATAGAAGAAGGGGCAGAAAAGTCCTTAAAGCCATGATATCTATTCCGGGTTTTACCTGATCAGGTATCGTCAAAATGCTGACCGGCTTGAATTCCATATCGGGTCGGGGAGCTTTGTTTTGTGAAAATTAGTACTGTGCCCGGCTCTTTCGGGTAATTCGTGGACAAATAATTTTTGACAGGATACTTTGTCCCGCTCGGGCGGGAACAGGATCGCCAGGATAAAAAAAACTGACACTCCGAGGAGCTTGAGACGAAGAATCTCAGAAATAGAGATTGCCGCGCTCGTCCCTCGCTCGCAAACTTGTCCCGCTCAGGCGGGATGACAGCACCCAGCCGATTTTCAATTCCATCGGTGTCTTTCAGTGTCCATCGATGGCTGATTATGTTATTCAATTCCCAATTCAAGTTTATATTCCTGTCATTCGGGG
>DYOS01000165.1 GCA_020720405.1 Caldithrix sp.
AGCGGGACAAGTCTTCGAACGATCCCGCCCGGGCGGGAGAGGAGAAATCTTAAAATTTATGTGCAGCGCAGATTTCTCGCCCCGATAAATCGGGGCGGGTCGCCGGCTCCTCGGAAACTTGTTCCGCTCCGGCGGAATGACATACAATTAATCAAAATGCTTTTTTCGAATTCCGGCTGTTCATTTTTTTATTTTTAACTTTTTATCTGGCTGCGCTCTGTTTTCTTGTTCTGCATATCCTCTCAATTTCTTATAGCAAAATCCTTCCATCTTCATCTTTAAGCCTTTTTCAAATTACTATTCAGGTAAAATGCTTTTTGCCCGGAAATTTGCTGCTGCCTATATTTATTTAACCAAGGGAGGAAAAATGTACCACAATTTATACACCTACCATGCCGAAATTACCGCAGTTTACGACGGCGATACCTGTACTGCCGATATCGATCTTGGTCTGAAAACCTGGATTCGCGGTGAAAAGTTGCGCCTGTCCCGGATCAACGCCCCGGAAGTGCGCGCTGAGACCAAAGAAGCCGGTCTGCGCTCCCGTGATTTCCTGCGCCGGCTGCTTCTCGGGAATAATGTTTTATTGCATACCGAAAAAGACCGTCAGGAAAAATACGGGCGCTATCTGGCCGAAATCTGGCTGGAACAACCCGATGGCTCGTTTCTGAATATCAATGATGAACTGGTAAAACAGGGCTTTGCCGTCTACCAGGAATATTGAAAGGTATCCCCTTGCACCCATCCACCAGCGGAAATGCACCGGAAAATATAAATACCGATAACCTGCCTTTGATCTGCGACCGGCTGGCTGCCGGAATAAAACCATTTGCCGAGGTTCTCAGGTTATATGGTTATCCCCCGCTGTGGCAACGGCCGGCCGATCTGCCGACACTGATCTATATCATTCTCGAACAGCAGGTTTCCCTGAGTTCCGCCCGCGCCGCATGCGAACGATTGGAGCAGCGATTAAAACCATTCCGACCGGAAGATTTCCTTGAACTTAGTGATGCGGAACTAAAAACCATCGGCTTCAGCCGCCAGAAAACCCGGTACAGCCGTTTGCTCTGCCAGACTGTAATCAACCGTGAATTCAATTTTGAAACTTTGCCTTTTTTGGATGATGAGTCTGTTTGCCGGCAGCTGCAAACGATTCCGGGAATCGGTCCGTGGACCTGTTCCATCTTCCTGCTTATGTCGCTCGGCCGGCCGGATATCTGGCCCAATGGCGACATCGCCCTGCGTTCGGCCTGGCAAATGCTGACCGAAACTGACCAGTCTCCGGATCATCAGGCCATGCAAAAAGCGGCTGAAAACTGGCGTCCCTACCGCTCGGTTGCAGCCCGTTTACTGTGGCATTATTACCTTCAGAAAAAAGGAATCCGTTTATGATCTACTCAAATTTCCGGAACGGCCTGGCCATTGCCCTGATTGTGGTCGGCTTGCTGGCTCTTATCACCAACCTGATGCAAATCGATTTGTGGCGCTATATTTTTCCGGCTTCGCTGATTGCAATCGGCCTGCTTATGCTTTATTCCCGTCAGCGCCTGAATTTTTCACATAGCAGCCATCCGGGATGGATGCTGGGCAAGTTCCGGCGCCAGGGTAAATGGCAGGTGCGTTCAGAAAATATCCGCCTGGTCGCCGGGGAAGCCCTGTTCGATTTCCGGGAAGCACTGTTTCCGGAAAAAACAGCTACCATCCGCCTGACCGGTGTCGGTGGTAAACTAACCTTCCTGTTCTCCGACCGCACCGGCTGGGAATTGAATTGTGATGCTATGGGCAGTGTCTGGAAAATTAACGGTGTAGAAACCGAGTTTGTGATGGAAGGCGGCACCACCCGCAGTGCGAATTTTGAAACGGCTCTCCACCAGGTGATTTTAATTATAAAAATGGTCGGCGCAGAAATAATTCTGAATGACCACTGATCCATCCTGTATCAAGCCTCGTTTTACCTGGTACGATAAAACCGGCAAAGGATAAATACTATGCGGCAGAAATTTTTGTTTTTTTTATTATTCCCCATATTGCTATCGGCAAAATCTTTCAGTCTCGATACAATCCGGGTTCATTTCCGGCTTGAGCCGGATGGCAGTATGCGGGTTGAGGAAATGCGCAGCTATTATTTTAACGGAAGGTTTTCCTGGGCTGATTATAAGCTTGACCTGAGCCAGATTGGTCAACTCATCGGGTTTGAACTGCGTGAGGCAGACCAGATTTACAGACCTGCGTCAAATAAAAAACCGGGCAGCTACAAACTGCAGGCAGATCAGAACCGGCTGTATGTAAAATGGTACTATAAAGCAAACAGAGAACGGCGCCGTTTCACTCTGACCTATCAAATCAGTGATGCCGTGAAGGTTTATCCCGATGTAGCAGAATGGTATTATCAGGTTGTCGGTTCAGCCAATAAAAAAACGGTCGGACGGGTGGAAGTACTGGTAGAATTGCCTTCATCTGCCGCCCCGGCGGATGCAAAGCTGCGGGCCTGGCTTCACGCACCGCTGCACGGAAAGATTGAGGTCGGTGAAAATTCGGTGGCTGCGGTAATTGATCATTTACCGGCCCGGAAATTTTTTGAAATCCGGCTCATAACCGACCCATCTGTTTTTAACCAGACTGCATTTTATTCACAGGATGAACAGAAATCGGCTATCCTGACTCAGGAAAAAGAGTGGGCCGAAGCTGCTAATCAGGAAAGGCAAAAACTAAGTCTGCGGAAACAAATTGATCAACAGATGCAGTTCCCATTTATTCTTCTCGGTCTATCAGGTCTGGTAATTTTTCTGCTGCTTTACCCGCGATACGGACGGCGACATCAGACAACAGAGCCAGGCCCGGATTATTTTTTTCTAAAAGATGATTTGCATCCGGTTTTTGTTAATGTACTGTTTAATAACAAACAGATCAGCGGTTTAACCTTTAGCACCGCTCTCATCGCCCTGGCTCAGCAGGGTTTTATCCGCATCGAAGAAATACAGCCCTTAAAACCATCCTGGTTTAGCCGGCCTTCGACCCGGATGAATCTGGAGCGCAGGTTCTGGCAGGAACACAAAGCCGAACTGACGGATTTTGAAGATGCACTGCTGATTTTTTTATTTGACGAGGTGGCCGCAGGTGAGGATTACATTGATTTGAAAACCATGCGCCGCAAAGCACATAAGATTTCCACCTGGATGCGGACCTGGACCAAACAAATTAAAGCACATCTGAAAAATTTTAAAATCTATGATAGACAAAGTATCCGGGCCATGCTTCTGCTGATGGCTTTTGGAGGCTTGCTACTGCTCGGAGGCATACTGACCACCGTTTATTTCACCGCTGCCGGTGTTTGGATAATCGGCGGAGGAGTTGTTACTATCGCGCTCGGTGCTGGATTACTGCGCTATACACCGGGACAGGTTGCTTATCTGACACAATGGAATCTTTTTAAAAAACAAGTCAGGAACCAGGTTTTCCGGCAAGCCGCAATTGATCCTTTGCAGTTCTGGAATAAATGGTTTGTATATGCCATAGCACTGGGCGTTTCAAAAAAACATTTCGCCATGCTGGATATTCATCTGGCAGGCAGTGGCTGGAATCATTTTTTCCCCTGGTATTTGGGTGCCTCTCAGGCTCATAACAGCCCTGCGGATTTTGCATCGCATATCAGCACAGCGCTGAATGCTGTCAGTTCTGCTGCGGGATTCAGTGGGGGCGCTTCGGCCGGCGGTGGCGGCGGGGCAGGTGGTGCAGCCGGAGGTGCCGGTTAAAAAGCGAAGCGACCACGTTGAGTTTATTCTGTTTCCCACTTCTGCAGTTGATTTATTTTAACGCTACTCCGAGATCAAAGCTCTTGCGCAGGGAAATATTGATGATGTCTGCCTTTTTTGTTTTCTGAAACATACTGCTTAGGGCAATCCGGCGCGGGGTATAGACGATATCAAAACCCAGAACCAGAGAATTAAAAGCCGGGACCTGCCCATCTTCCGATGGATAATCGAAGGACATGCTTGAGGTCATGGTTGAAATATATTTCGCCATCGAATGGGTATAAACGCTAAACGGAGAAATTATAAAATCCCCGGTCTGTACATTCATCTGTAACCCGCCGGAGACATTTCCACTTAACAGACTAAAAATTGAACTAACCTCATCAATAACCGGATCGGTAATGAACGGCATATATTGTGGTATATCTATTTTGGAATAATTCTGAGTCACCTCAAGACCGGCACCGGCAAACAAAAGACTGGTCATCCTTTTGGTTTTTGCCATCTGCCAGATACCGCTCAGCCGGTAATTGACCGAGAGCAGCAATGATTTATTAATATTTCCGGCCAGAACAGCCAGGCCACCGCTTTGCCCAAATGCCAGATTACCGGAAACTGCCTTTTCATTGAAAGTAACTGCTCCGCCCTTCAATTTCAGTTCCTTGTCTAGCTGATGTATTTCAGGAAGATTATTTACAATTTCATATTCGATATAGGTAAAAGGCAGACTGATGGCCATAAAACTTACTCCTAATCCTAATTCTTTTGAGCCGGAAACAAATTCCGGATAACCAACCGGCGGCGGGGCAATGGTAAAAATAAGTTTGTCATCCGCTGCAGCCATAGAAATAAAACCTGGTAACAGAACCAGAATGATCTTAATAATCAGGTGTCTTATGCTTATATCCTTTCTTTCTCCTTAATTGAAAAAACAGATCAACAGGCTCAACAGCATCACGAAAACATTTCCGGGAGCGCTGGCAGATGATAATCATCGGCCGTAGAACCTGATTTCAAGTACAATGTCGAAATTTTATTGAACAATGGACAGTTTGATCTTTTGATTCGGATTTGAATTAAACGATTTCCAAAGATTTGTTAATAAAACCAATGGGGAACTCTATGCTTTCTATTAGTCCATACCTGAATTTTCAGGGAAATACCGAAGCTGCCTTTAATTTCTACCGATCGGTTATCGGCGGCGAATTCAAATCGCTCATCCGCTTTAAGGATATGCCGGAAAGTGACAAGC
>DYOS01000166.1 GCA_020720405.1 Caldithrix sp.
CGTCATCCCGCCGGAGCGGGACAAGTCTTCGAACGATCCCGCCCGGGAGAGGAGAAATCTTAAAGCTTATGCAGAGCAAAGATTCCTCCGGCTTCGCCGATCGGAATGACGGATTTTGCTTCATCCTGCCTATCCTGTTCTGCTGTCAAAATCTCTTAGCCACCGGGAACACCGATATGAATTTGGAACTGGGAATTGAAAATCGGCTGGGTGCTGTCATCTCCAATAAATCGGAGCCAAGTTTGCGAGCGAGGGAGGAGCGCGGCAATCTCTGACTTCTTGAGATTACTTCGTCGCAAGCTCCTCGCACTGACAGGTTTGTTTTCATCCTGCTCATCCTGTTCCCGCCCGAGCGGGACAAAGTATCCTGTCGAAATATTTTAGCCACCAATGGCCACAGATAATTCCGGTCATATCCGGCTGTTAAACTTTTCAGTTTGGACAAGAAATGAATATATTGAACGGTCAAAAAAAAGGTGAATAAATGGATCTAAAACTTGCCGTGCTGATTGATGGGGACAATATCCCATCCGCTTATGTTAAGGAAATGATGGAGGAAATCGCCAAATACGGCAATCCGACCATCAAGCGTATCTATGGCGACTGGACCAAGCCTGGTTTAAACAAATGGAAAAATATTCTGCTGGAAAATGCCATTACACCGGTTCAGCAATACGGATACACGACCGGGAAAAATGCGACAGACTCAGCCATGATTATCGATGCCATGGATATTCTGTACTCGGGTCGGGTCAATGGCTTTTGCCTGGTTTCGAGCGACAGTGATTTTACCCGGCTGGCCACCCGGCTGCGGGAAGCCGGAATGACCGTTTTCGGAATCGGCGAGAAGAAAACACCGGAACCGTTTATCGTCGCCTGCGACAAATTTATTTATATCGAAATTCTTAAAAACCTGGCTGAGGCGGCCGAAGCCGGACAACCCGAAACCAAGGGCAAACCGGCAGCCGAGGTTGATAAAATTTCACCCAAGCTAATCAAGCTGATTGCGGCAACGGTGTCGGATCTGGCTGATGATGACGGTTGGGCTTATATGGGTGAGGTTGGTAATTTGCTGCAAAAAAAGCAGCCCAATTTCGATCCGCGTAATTTTGGCTTTCAGAAACTTACCGTGCTGATTAAGTCGACCAAGCAATTTGAACTGGAACAAAGGGACAGCCCCAAAGGCCGTTTTAAACTGATTTATGTTAAAAACAAAGAGAAAAAAAACTGATTCCGGAGCGCTATCCAGGCCCGGCTGATCAATATTATCACTCCCGAGGGCGGTACAAAAACCAACAGCGATGAATTTCTGCAGAACCTTGCGGATTGGAATATTTCCTTTCGCCGCTTGGAAACCAACGATCCGCAGCCAGCCGATCTGCAGGGCGAACGCATCGTTTTTATATATACCACCCTGCAGCACAACGAAGTGGTCAATCCGTTCTTCCGGAAATTCCTGCAATGCGGCTGGCCGCAATAAAGTAGCAGTTTCCCAGACTCCGGATGTATTGGATTTATAGAAAACTTTTGTTAGTGGTGAATCTGATATGAGGCTTATCCTTTAATATTGATCAGCGGTTTGATGTGGTGGAGCACTTCCACCAAATCGGCCTGTTCTTTCAGTACTTCAACAATGTTATTATAGGTGGAGGGTGTTTAGTCCAGAGTCTTACCGTAAGGTTTTTCATACTTCCTACAAAGGCTTCCTTGGTAATCCGGCAGGGGACTTCATTGCGACCCATTAACTGACTCTTCCCTGAAGACTATATAAAGACAATCAAAAATTTTTGATTCTCTTTTAAGTTTGAGATAAATGCTTTATTTTTAATAAAAAAGAGAATTCAACTTGAATTATAATTTCGAATGGGATCCGGACAAAGCTCAGGCTAATTATAGAAAGCATCGGATTTTCTTTGAAACTGCCGCGACAATTTTTAAGGATACTAAAACTTTAACCATCTTTGATAATACCCATAGCCAAAGGGAAGAACGGTGGATTACCATAGGTATTTCTGAGAATGGAAAAATACTCGTTGTGGTACATACTTTTGAAGAAAAAGATGATGTAAATTTTTCAATAAGAATTATCTCTGCCAGGAAGGCAACAAAAATGGAAATTCAACAATATCAGGGTGAACTCAAATGAAAAAAGAATATGATTTTTCGAATGCCGAACGAGGCAAATTTTTCAGAGAAAATATTAGAATCAACCTGCCTATTTATCTGGATCCGGGAAACCAGGAATTTATTAATACTCTTGCTGCTCGTAAAAAAACTGATCCCAGTAAAGTAGTAAATGATCTGATAAAGAATAATATTCGAATAATAAAATTTTTAGACTAATAATTAAGCTATCAAAATTTCTTTAATGTATGCTGCGTTAAAGTAAAGATTTGCTACTTTTTTACTACAATATGCTGAATTATAATAGTGTGAAAATTATGGCATCGGATTTTTCTGATAGGCGGTAGTTCAGCCTGCTAAGTCGGTAACTCTAACCCGAGTTCTCCTATCCTTTAATATTGATCAGCGGTTTGATGTGGTGGAGCACTTCCACCAAATCTGCCTGATCCTTCATCACCTCAAAAATATTTTTATATGCAGACGGGGCTTCATCCAGGGTTTTACCATCAACCCGGGCGGTAATGCCCTTCATACTGCTTTCAAATGCTTCCTTTGTGATCCTCCGCCGGGCCTCCTTCCGGCCCATCACCCGACCCGCACCGTGACTGCTTGACCACAACGCCTGCGCATTCCCTTTACCGCGGACAATAAAACTGCCGTCGCGCATATTTCCGGGAATTACACCCATCATACCCTGTTCGGCGTGGGTGGCGCCCTTGCGGTGAATCCATAATCCATCCTTAAAATCGATGTGATTATGGGTGCGGTTGATCAGCTCCGGCCATTCCGCGCTGCCGGCAGCGAACTGGTGAAGTATCCGTTCCACCCGGTGCATCATTTCACGACGGTTTTCCAGGGCAAAATCAATTGCCCAGCGCATATCCTGTAAATAAGCTATACCCCCGGGGCTGTTTACCTCAAAACCAAAATGTCCTTCCTTTGGCTTGTCCGAACCTGAAGCCCGTTTCATGTATTCCGTAGCCAGTCCATGACCGATACCGCGCGAACCCGAATGAATGACCACCCAGACCCGTTCGGTTTCATCCAACCCGATCTCAATAAAATGATTGCCGCTGCCCAGCGAACCAAGCGCCCGGAATCCCTTACGATCCTCAAATATTTTCCGACCGGCCGGGCTCAGTTCAGTTTCCCGCAGGGCGGAAATAACCGGTTTTTTATTGACTTCAAACCCGACCGGGATGCTTTTATAAACAGCATCAAAGATGGCTTGGCTTTTAGCCCGGATTACCTCTGGCGGAAAGGAGGTGGGCAGGGCACACATTCCGCAGCCGATATCATACCCGACCCAGGCCGGAACAACAAAGTTCTCGGTTGCTACTACTGCACCAATCGGCAGCGAGTATCCGGTATGGGCATCCGGCATCAGCGCGCCGCGCCGGGTAAAATCCTGCTCCATGGCGCTTTGAAACTGTTCCAGTGCCGAAGGCTCCACGAAGCGGGCAAAAATTTTCATTGGCTTTTTCATGACCAACCTTACAAACCGGAAAAGGTCGGGTCAACTGTTAAAGTACTGTTTACACCTTCCGATTTTATAATGCCGGAAATAAGATTAAAGCTCCGGTCGTTGCCGTAGCAGTGTTCACTTAAGAGCAGGAGAAAATGAATTATGGCAGAAAAGGAAAGGTATAACCCGACGCAGGCCAATCTGTTAGCGCCGGGTGTTTATCATCTTGGTGTACAGGATGAAAAGAATTCTTTTGCCAATATACCCTATCTGATTATTGACGGGGACGAGGCAGTTGTTATTGATCCGGGCTCGGCCCGGCCGGAATTTTTCAATGTTGTACTGAACAAGATCAAAGGGCTGATCGATCCCGTAAAGATAAAAGCGATGATTGTTCAGCATCAGGATCCCGATCTGTGTGCGGCTTTGCCCCTGCTGGAGCCCCTGATTTCACCGGATTATGAAATACTTGCCCCGCTCGAAGCCCAGGTGCTACTGCAGCATTATAATACCCGGAAATTTGTAAGACCGCTAAATGACGGGGATACATTCACTTTTGGCAACAACCGCACGCTGGTTTTTGCGATGACGCCCTATTGTCATTTTGTTGGTTCCATGGTCACTTACGATGTTCAAACAAAAGTCGTTTTTTCCAGCGATGTCTTTGGCGGATTCAGTGCCGATAATGAACTTTATGCCGGAGAAAACTACCCGTTGCAGCTTTCCACTTTTCTCGGTGAATATCTGGGTTCAAAACGGGCTTTGGAATATGCGTTGAAGCGGCTTGAACTTTTGGATAGAACCCACGGCATCAATCTGATCTGTCCGCAGCATGGCTGCGTTATTCCCAAAAACCTGATTCCTGCCTTTATCGAGGCAGCGCATAAGCTTGAAGTTGGCGGTCAGGTTGACGGTCTGGCGATAAAGCACGGTATTTCACTGCAAGCCAGGGATTAGGAGGAAAAATGGACTATAAAAAATTATTACAGGAATTTTTGGATAGTGCCCGGGTTTTGACGGTGGTTGGCGATCAGCGTCAGAAACTAATCGGTATTGTCCGGGCAGCCGGAATAATCGTTACGGAAGAATTTACCGTCCAATCATTAATGGTTGCAGAAAATCATATAAAAAAGATCTTTACCAGTCTCGATGCCCTCCCTGTTCTGAAAATCTCGGCTAAAAGAATTTTCAGACAACATGGGATAAATATCTAAATCATCCGAATTTTGGATGTACCTAACCTATCTTTCATGGCGGAGTTAAATCCGCCGTTGGTTATTTTTCATTGTTTTTCGTCTTCTTCAACGGAATCAAGTTCAGACTTCCAACTTCTACGGAAAACCTGCCTGATTTATTCTAACCTGATTAATACATCAATTTGGGCTAAAGCCCGGGAGAGTA
>DYOS01000035.1 GCA_020720405.1 Caldithrix sp.
AGCCACCGATGGACTCCGATAGGAATTGGGAACTCCGAATTGAAGAACCAATTAATCGTTTTCCCGCCGTAGCAGGACAAGTCCTCGAGCGGAATGAGAAATCCCGGGAATTGAAATCCATTTTAGATTTCTCCTCAGTATCAGCAGAATCGAAATGACGGTTTTGTTTTTGTCCATTCAATATTCCTCGTTTTCGCGTTCGCAGGCTGGTGGCAGCTCCCCGGAAACTTGTTTTGCTCTGGTGGAATGATGGGTCAATTTTTTTCGGTTATCTACTTCATTTGATTCTATCTTTTGTCATCCTATTCATCGGTTTTCCGGTCCATTGATTTATAGCCACCGAAAGCCTGGATATTTTGATTTACCCTCGCGTTTTGAACTTAATTTTCATCATTTTAACCAGGTTTCAGGCCTTTGTTTAAACGGTCTTTCAAGTACCGGATAGTAGGAGAACATATTTTATGCTTGACATTCAAAAATTGATCTCTTTATATTACCCCGAAAATGTAAACGTTTACATAAATTTAATGTTTATGTAATCAAGGTTTAATCAACTCAGAAAGTAATCGTTTACGGTGACCAACAAGATTAGTATCCACGAAATTGCCAGACGTAGTAATGTTTCAATCGCCACGGTCTCCCGTGTTCTGAATAATAAGGGGCCGGTAAAACAGGAAACCCGTGACCAGATTATCCGCATCGCCCGTGAATTGAATTATAAACCAAATTCTACTGCCCGCAGCCTTTCCCGCCGAAAAACAGACTCGATCGGGGTGATTCTGCCTGAACTGGTCGATGAATTTTTTATGAACATCATTCAGGGTATTGATGAGGAAGCCCACCGCTATAACCGCTATCTGATGATCTCCAGCTCCCATTCTCAGCGCAATGATATTGAAACCATTCTCGAATTCATGAGCTCCGGCCGGGTGGATGGAGTGATTTTAATGGCTCCGAGTTTTAATGATGAAATTTATGAGATTATTCAGAAAAGTCATTGTCCGGTTGTTCTCCTCAATCCCGGTACAACCCGGAAGGATATCATCGGTTTCAGCATCGACAACTATAACGGGGCAAAAACAATAGTCAGTCATTTGATGGGTCACGGGTACGAAAAGATCGGAATCATCCGCGGCCCGGTTCATAATATCGATGCCCAACAGCGCTTTAAAGGATATTATGATGCCCTGACTGCAGGAAGTCTGAAGTATTCGGAAGCCTATGATGTGTCCGGAGATTTTTCTCTCAAATCGGGATATTATGCTTTTACCCGGCTGATGAGTCAGTCTGACCGGCCCCGGGCGATATTCGCCTGTAATGATTATATGGCACTGGGGGCTTATCAGGCGGCCCGGAATATGAATATCCGCATCCCGGATGATGTTGCCCTGGCTGGATTTGATGATGTTTTCTCCAGCGGGATTGTCAATCCGCGGCTGACCACCATTCATATTCCGATTATAGAATTAAGCCGCAGAGCTTTAAGCTATCTGGTAAAAATGATTGACGGCGATATTGACTCAACCGCGCCCTACCAGGAAACAGTTTCAACGGGTCTGGTTATCGGCAGCTCCTGCGGATGCAAACAGAGTACAGCACAATATTAATACAACCCAATAACCATTCAATCCAATAGAGGAGGATCGTATGAATAAGAACATCTACCTGTTGACGGTAAGTGTTTTATTGCTTCTGACCAGTTCGTTGTTATCACAGGAGCGTCCGAACCTGATTTGGGCGCGGACGACTGATGCAGCGATCACATTAGACGGTCAGTTAAGCGAACCGGCCTGGGCTCAGGCCGAGAGTTTCCGGATGAAGTACGGTGAGAATTCCGGGGCCATCGGCGGCAGCGGTTATCGTCGTGAATCTGGTGTAGAACCCAGTGACCCGATGGATATCACCTTCCGTTTTCTGGTCAATGGCAACAACCTGTACATCGCTGCCCAGGTTCAGGACAGTTCAGTTGGCGGCGGTTTATTTAACCAGTTTGACGGTTTTTTAATGAATCTTCGCCGTCATGAGGATGGTTCCCATCCGGCTGGCAGTTTCGAGTATTTTTACGGCTGGGTAACCGAGGGCTGGGCCGATCCGAATACGGGATTGCCAGGGGCTTCACCGGGCTTTTTTGGCTGGGCCTCAACGGACCGCAATGTATGGGATGCGGTTACATTAGTTGATGGTATCACCAACGATGACGCGGCGCCGGATAATGGTTACACCGTAGAGTTTATGTTTAACCTGACCGAGCGGGGTTATGATGTAACCCTGGCTGAGGGTGATATTGTTGAGTTTAATATTTCGGCTTATGATGCAGACTGGGGCTGGGGTGCCGAGGGCACAGCCAATCCGAAATTCAGCGGCACACGCACCTGGTGGCAGGGCCCGTGGGGCAACGGTTCGGCCTATGATATTATCCGCATTTATGCCAAACCAGCGGTGACCACCGCCTCGGGTTCGGTTCCGGTAGTTGGTCCGGAGGTTGTAATTCCGAACGGCGTCTATCATCCATCGCCGGTAGTTGACGGCAAGCTGGATGAATATGTCTGGTCACAGATTGAGGGATTTGATCTTCGTTACGGTGATGATGACCTGCGTGCCTCCTACCCGGGCATTGGCCCGTGGCGCAGCGGTCAGTATCAGCCGACGGTGAACGGTGTGAATGCCGAAGTGGTAGACCCGGCCGATGCAACGATCAAGGCCTTTTTCAAGGGCAATATGCTTTATCTTGGCGTGGAAGTCCGCGATCAGGCGGTAGTAGGTTTGGCTAATGGTCTTGATATGTGGGACGGTATCCGTTTTATCATCAACGACCGGGGTGCGGTAAACGAGGGTGACCATAACCTTGAACGCCGGACTTTAACTGCCTATATCGATACGCTGGGCAATCTGGCGGTAGGTGATTATCTGAAGACGATGATGGATACACTGGCGGCTCAGGCTGCGCTGTCGTTTACCGGCAATACGGTAATGAATGATTATAATGATGTTGATGAGGGCTACTCGATGGAGCTGGCTCTTGATCTGAGTGAACTGGGTTACCCGGTAGGTCTGGGTGACGGGGCACTGCTGTTCAGCGCCACTCTGTTTGATGGTGATCAGATCAGTTCCAATCCCGAGCAGGATTACGGCAACCGGGTCTGGTTCTTCCGTGAATCCGACTGGCCGGCCGCTCCGGCCTGGGGTTTTATGGATCCAACCGAGATTGTTCCCGGTGGTTTTGAGACCAGCGGCCTGGAGCGTCCGAACCTGATTTGGGCGCGGACGACTGATGCAGCGATCACATTAGACGGTCAGTTAAGCGAACCGGCCTGGGCTCAGGCCGAGAGTTTCCGGATGAAGTACGGTGAGAATTCCGGGGCCATCGGCGGCAGCGGTTATCGTCGTGAATCTGGTGTAGAACCCAGTGACCCGATGGATATCACCTTCCGTTTTCTGGTCAATGGCAACAACCTGTACATCGCTGCCCAGGTTCAGGACAGTTCAGTTGGCGGCGGTTTATTTAACCAGTTTGACGGTTTTTTAATGAATCTTCGCCGTCATGAGGATGGTTCCCATCCGGCTGGCAGTTTCGAGTATTTTTACGGCTGGGTAACCGAGGGCTGGGCCGATCCGAATACGGGATTGCCAGGGGCTTCACCGGGCTTTTTTGGCTGGGCCTCAACGGACCGCAATGTATGGGATGCGGTTACATTAGTTGATGGTATCACCAACGATGACGCGGCGCCGGATAATGGTTACACCGTAGAGTTTATGTTTAACCTGACCGAGCGGGGTTATGATGTAACCCTGGCTGAGGGTGATATTGTTGAGTTTAATATTTCGGCTTATGATGCAGACTGGGGCTGGGGTGCCGAGGGCACAGCCAATCCGAAATTCAGCGGCACACGCACCTGGTGGCAGGGCCCGTGGGGCAACGGTTCGGCCTATGATATTATCCGCATTTATGCCAAACCAGCGGTGACCACCGCCTCGGGTTCGGTTCCGGTAGTTGGTCCGGAGGTTGTAATTCCGAACGGCGTCTATCATCCATCGCCGGTAGTTGACGGCAAGCTGGATGAATATGTCTGGTCACAGATTGAGGGATTTGATCTTCGTTACGGTGATGATGACCTGCGTGCCTCCTACCCGGGCATTGGCCCGTGGCGCAGCGGTCAGTATCAGCCGACGGTGAACGGTGTGAATGCCGAAGTGGTAGACCCGGCCGATGCAACGATCAAGGCCTTTTTCAAGGGCAATATGCTTTATCTTGGCGTGGAAGTCCGCGATCAGGCGGTAGTAGGTTTGGCTAATGGTCTTGATATGTGGGACGGTATCCGTTTTATCATCAACGACCGGGGTGCGGTAAACGAGGGTGACCATAACCTTGAACGCCGGACTTTAACTGCCTATATCGATACGCTGGGCAATCTGGCGGTAGGTGATTATCTGAAGACGATGATGGATACACTGGCGGCTCAGGCTGCGCTGTCGTTTACCGGCAATACGGTAATGAATGATTATAATGATGTTGATGAGGGCTACTCGATGGAGCTGGCTCTTGATCTGAGTGAACTGGGTTACCCGGTAGGTCTGGGTGACGGGGCACTGCTGTTCAGCGCCACTCTGTTTGATGGTGATCAGATCAGTTCCAATCCCGAGCAGGATTACGGCAACCGGGTCTGGTTCTTCCGTGAATCCGACTGGCCGGCCGCTCCGGCCTGGGGTTTGATGGATGCCGGAACACTTGTTCCGACCACAACCGGTCTGATTCCAGATGAAGACAGAATTATCACAAAATTTGAAATCGTTGGTAATTATCCCAACCCGTTCAACCCGGTAACCAGAATTGTATATACCCTGCCCAACAGTGGCAATGTTCACCTGCGTGTATATAATGTTCTTGGTCAGCTGGTTTTTGATCAGGCCCTGGGCTATGAAACCGCCGGTTACAAATTTGTAACCTTCTCGGCACCTGCCCTGAGTTCGGGTCTGTATTTTTATAATCTTGAATTCAGAAACGGAAACAAGAAGGAGTTCTCGAAGACACAGAGAATGATTCTCGTTAAATAATGTCTTACCGGCCCCTTCCTGCGAAGGGGCCTTTTTTTAATTTTATCTATTGTTTGAGGGTATGGTATGAAATCCTGCAGGAATATTAATAACTGTAAACCAGGCTATCTGTGGATGCTGATACTTATTCTGATCAGCGGTTTCTCCTGGGCCGGAACAACCGGCAAACTGGCCGGCCGGATCCTGGATGAGAACGGTTCACCCATGGCCGGAGTAAATGTGGTGCTGAATGGAACCGCACTTGGTTCCAGCAGCGACTTAGAAGGTTTTTATTATGTCATCAATGTTCCTCCGGGTTCCTATGATGTTGAATTCTCCTATATCGGATACAAAACCCGTTTGGTTAAAGCCGTCAGCATCAGTACAGATCATACCACTTCCCTTGAAGTAAACCTTGAGGTCAGCGCTTTTGAAGGTGAAACGGTAATTGTTACCGCCGAGCGCCCTATTGTTGAGCTTAACTCGACCAATGCCATTTCCACCGTGGGCAGCGATGAAATCAGCGCCATGCCTGTACTGAACCTGAGCGATATTGTCGAACTGCAGGCCGGTGTTGTTGACGGACATTTCCGTGGCGGGCGGGTTGGTGAAGTTCAGTATCAAATTAACGGTGTCAGTGTCAATAACAATTATAATAACAGTATGTCCCTGCAACTGGACCGTTCTCTGCTGCAGGAAGTGCAGGTGATCAGCGGCACTTTTGATGCGGAATATGGTCAGGCCATGAGTGGTGTGGTCAATGTGGTGCTTAAATCCGGATCGGACCGCTTCGCATGGAATGCAGAAACCTTTTTCTCCGACTATGTTTACGGCAGCGGGGACAAGCGCAATGAACCGGATAAATTCCGGCCTCTTTCCATTCAAAATTATCAGCTTGGGTTGAGCGGTCCGCTACCTCTGCCCAATACCTATTTTATCAGCAGTATCCGGCGCTATGCGGATAATGGATATATCTATGGCCAGCGGGAGTTTGTACCCTCTGACAGTGCGGATTTTAACAAACACATATTCAATGGCAGCGGTGATGGTAAAGAAATTCCTCTGGGCACAAGTGATGAAATTACCGGTCTGTTTAAAATTACTAATAATACACTGGGCAATATCAAACTGGAATACCAGACCATTGCCAATGTAATAAATTCAAAATACTATAATTTTGCCTTCCGCCTTAACCCGGATGGCGCCTCCAGACAGAAAACACTGTCTTTGGTTCATGGTCTTGATCTGACCCATACCCTTTCTCTGAATACTTTTTATACCCTGAATTTCCGGCAGAATTATTTTGAATACACCGATATGGCTTATGAAGATGTCTGGGATTCGAGGTATGATTCCGGCGGACCGCCGCAGGCGGATGCCAATTACGAGTACGGTGCCATTGTGGAAGGTGTCAGCCTGGGCCGCTTTAAACAGAATACGGATTCCTATATTTTCAAAGGCGCTCTGACCAGTCAGTTTAACCGTTCGAACCTGGTTAAAATGGGTCTTGAGTTCCAGTATTCTGAAATCAGTTTCGGAGTACCGGGTTATATTGTGGCCCGAACGGTCAATCAACTGGAAAGAATAACCGAATATTCTCTGGATTACCCGGGTATTCATACCTATTACCCGATTAATCTGGTCGGTTACGCGCAGGACCAGATTGAATGGCAGGACTTGATTTTCCGGGCCGGGCTGCGCTGGGAGTATTTTGATGCCCAGGCTTATATTCCGAGCAATCTGCGCAATCCGGCTAATGTCATTCCCGGGGCACCGGAATCTGTTCCCCAGGCCACCTCGGTCAAAACTTCAGTAGCGCCACGGATCGGGGTTTCCTATCCGATCTCGGCCAATGCGGCTTTGTTTTTTGCCTACGGGCATTTTTATCAGATGCCGGCCCTTGGCCAGTTTTTCGCCAATTCCGATTATGAGGTACTCAAAAATCTGCAGGCCAGCGGTGTAAGCTATGGTGTGCTTGGCAATCCCGATCTTCGTCCGGAACGGACCGTGCAATATGAGTTTGGTTATAAACAGGCGATCACACCGAACATGGGTGTAAATCTCAATATTTTTTACAAGGATATCCGCGACCTGCTTGGTGTGGAATTTTTATCGACCTATAACTCAGCCGAGTATGCCCGCCTGACCAATGTCGATTTTGGAAACGTGCTTGGTTACACCTTTACTTTTGATCAGCATGGTCCCGGCCCGCTCAGCCTTTCCATGGATTATACCTGGCAAAATGCGATGGGTAATTCCAGTGACCCAAATGAAACAGCAACCAGGGCCGAAGCCGGGGAAGACTCCAGGCCCAGACTTATACCGCTTAACTGGGATCAGCGCCATACGCT
Organism: Caldithrix sp.; assembly: GCA_020720405.1. Classification (GTDB taxonomy): domain Bacteria; phylum Calditrichota; class Calditrichia; order Calditrichales; family Calditrichaceae; genus DYOS01. Next base: position 7,383 of record DYOS01000035.1, read on the forward strand.
GAATCTCTCGCTGATTTACCAGACGCCGGGAAAATTTGTGGCCAGTACCATTTTCCGCCTCGGCAGCGGTCAGCCTTACACACCATCCATCCGCTCCGGTTTCGGCGGTGAGCTGGAGTCAAACTCGGGACGCAAAGACTATTCGTTCCGGGCCGACCTGCGCCTCGAAAAAACATTTAAAACGCCGTTGGCCAACATAAACCTGTACACACGGGTGACCAATATTTTTGATGAAGATTTTGTCAACGGATTTATCTTTCAGGATACCGGCAGCCCGGATTATTCACTGTCCTCCGGCCAGGAAGCAACACTGGCCGATCCGAACCGGTATTATCCGCCCCGACGCATCGAGCTGGGCATCAACCTGTCTTCCAACTGAAAATAGCGAGTGGAGAAATGTCCATGAACAAATTTACCAACTTACTGCTGCTGATCCTGATTTTTATTCTGCAACCGGCAGCAGCTGATATTATAACCCCTGTACCGCCGGAAAAACGCGGCAACCATCTTTATGAACATGTCGGCCATCATGATGCCAACAACATGCGCACCAGGTTCTGGAATTTCGGTATGGTCGGGGATTATCCGAGCGATCCGATCGGAGTCGATCTGAGCGTTTTTCACTCCATGGAAGTGCCCAAAGGCAGCGGTGTGAATTACGGTGATGGTACCACCCCCTTTATCCTGGCCAAAGTCCGGGATGATCTCGGTCAGAATTTTTACATCATGGAAACCGGGTATCGGGAACGGCAGCAGCTCAGTACCAAATCCAACCGGGTTATGCGTTTCGAGCCGCGTCCCGGATATTTTCAGGAAGACTACGCCATCAATAGCGGTGAAGCGCCGGCCATCAGCAGTGATTCCCGCACCTGGCCTGATTTCTGGCCCGACCGGGAAGATGATGTGGATGATCCGGGTTGGCCGGGCAGCTGGAATGGTTATTTTGGTAAAGCCGCTTTTGCTGACCAGGAAAGTTTTACGGTAATGGATGATGATTATTATGATGTCTGGGAATACACACCGGATACCCGCGACCTGAGCCGCAATGGGTTGGGTCTGCGCATCGAAGTGCGTGGTTTCCAGTGGTCAAATCCCTTTGCCAATAATGTTATCTTCTGGCATTATGATATCACCAGTGAAGGTACCGTGACCTATGATGATAATATTATCTTCGGTTTATATATGGATTCCGGCGTCGGCGGCTCGGCTGAATCGTGCGACGGTGTGGCCGAGTCGGATGATGACAATGCCTATTATGATAAATCCTTTGGCCTGAACCTGGTTTATACCTGGGATAAGCGCGGCCACGGTGTCGGTTTAAGTTCCAATTGTCAGGTAACCGGCTACCTGGGTTATGCCTATCTGGAAACACCGGGTAACCGTTTTGACGGAATTGATAACGATGAAGACGGGATTTTAGATGAACGGCGGGATGGCGGCGCCGGCCAGTTGATTGAAGGTCAGGAAGCAATTTTAGCCTATTTTCAGGCCAATTATAATGTCACTCAGTTTGCCAAAGCCATTGGCACTCTTGAAACCAGGCCGGCTTACCGGGCTGCCCGCTGGTGGACCGGGGATGAGGATCTGGACTGGATTCCCGAATTATTTGATACCGGTGTCGATGGGGTTTGGGGTACAGCTGACAGTGGAGAAGATGATGGCATGCCCACCGCCGGTGAAGCAAATTTTGACCAAACCGATCTTAATGAGTCCGACCAGATCGGCTTAACCGGTTTTAAAATGAACCGGATCAATGCCGGTTCAGGAACCGGTGAAGTGGATGATATTGTTTTTTATGATAACGGAAAGGAATGGCCAAGAAAATTATTCCAGTTCTTCACCAGCGCCAGTCCCTACGACCCAACCGTCGCTAAAGACCAGAATATCGCCTTTCTTTTTGCCTCCGGCCCGTTCCGGCTGGAGTCCGAGCAAACCGAACGGTTTAGCCTGGCCTTATCCTATGGTGCGATAAAGGAAGAGCTGGAAAGTACAATCACCATTGTCCAGCAAATCTATAATGCCAATTACCGCTATGCCGTACCACCGACTCAGCCAATAGCTAAAGCTGAATCCGGTGACGGCTGGGTCCGCCTGAGCTGGGATGATCTGGCGGAGCGCGGCATTGATCCGGTTTCGCTGGAAGCGGATTTTGAAGGCTACCGCATTTACCGCTCAACCGATCCCGAATTCCGTGATCCGCGGGTGATTATCTCGGGCCGTGGTACCGGTCCGATTGGCAATGGCAAACCGGTAGCCCAGTTTGACCTGATCGACGGCATCAAAGGTTATTCAAAACTGAATACCGAAGGGATTTCCTATTATTTCGGTAACGAAACCGGTCTTACCCATACCTGGACGGACACCACGGTTACCAACGGACAGCAATATTACTACGCTGTCTGTGCCTACGATTTCGGTTCAGATTCGCTCGGTTTCTTCCCATCGGAAAATGCGATTACCGTATCGCGTACCACCCGCGGCGGAACTATCCTGCCGTCCAATGTGGTTGAAGTCCGTCCGGAACCGAAAATTATGGGCTACATGGAAGCCGCAGCCTCCGATGGTGTCCAGATCGCCGGCGGCGGTGTGGGCACGGTGCGGGTGGAAATTGTTAATGCAGCAGAAGTGCCCGATAATCATATCTTTCACCTCGACTTCAGAACACCCTCAGCCGACAGTGTCCGCGCCGCCTTTTATGATCTGACCGACAGCACGGCTGATTCCACTATTTTCACCGGCGGGTACGATCTGGATGGCAAGGGCATCGGGCAGACCGGTGTCGGCTTGCTGCCAATAGTCTGGACGCCGAAAACGATCAGCATGGATTCCGCCTTAAGCGGCTTTGCCGAAGGCAGCGAGACCAATATCAATCTAAGCTGGGATTACCAGGATTTATCCTTGCCGATCAACCGGCGCAGAGCCGGATTCCCCAATGATCTCCGCATCACCTTCAGCGATGTCAACCTGGATACCTCTCTTGGTGGTATTGGTACACCGGCCCGGCCGAGCAAGTTTAAAATCGAAGCACTGACCGACTCGGTACCGTATCAGTTGAATTTCAAATTCTATGATCCAAACCGGGACGGCAACCTGACCACACCCTCAGAATATATCGAAATTGAGAATTATGTACCGGAAACCGGAACCCAGATCCGTCCAACCTGGCTGGTGCGCATGGATACCGCCGGGCTTGGCTCGACGCCGGTTGTGCTTCCGGCCCCGGGTGATGTTTATTATCTAAGGTTGAAATATCCGCTGCGCGATGGAGACCGTTTCCAGTTTACAACCACGGCAGAATTTATTGATACCCGTCTGGCCGATGATCAGTTTGACGACTCGAAACCGTATGTCGTGCCCAATCCCTACATCGGTTCAGCCAGTTTCGAACCGGAACGGTTTGCCATTTCCGGGCGCGGTGAACGGCGGATAGAATTCCGCAATCTGCCGCAAAAGGCAACCATCCGCATTTATACGGTACGCGGCGAACTGGTGCAAACCCTGACTCACGATGGTTCGAACAGCAGTTTTGTGGCCTGGAATCTGCGCACCAGGGATAATCTCGATGTGGCACCGGGTCTTTATATTTTCCATGTGGACGGCGGTAAATATGGTGAAAAAATCGGCAAATTTGCGGTTATCAAATAACAGGCGGACAACAATGAAATCTCTTATCTATAAAAATCTTAAAAATATTTTGCTGCAGGAAAATTTAGGGCGGTTTTTCATACTACTCCTGTTCCTGGCTTCTGCACCGGTTCTAAGCCAGAGCAATACCGGCACAACCATTGGCGACTTTCTGCTGATTGAACCCAGCGCCCATTATGCCGGGATGGGCAATGCCGGAGCAGCCTCTTTTGATGAAATAAGCGCCGGTTATTATAACCCCGCCGCCATTGGCCGGCTGGAAGGAAACGGGGTTCAGTTAACACACAGCGACTGGCTGGCCGGGATAAAATATGATTATGTCATCGGGATGGTCAGTCTTGGTAATACAGGAAATCTGTTTTTCAGTCTGACCTCCCTGAATTCGGGTGAAATGGATGTGCGAACGGTTGAACAGCCCTTGGGCACCGGCCAGAAATTTGATGTGTCCGATCTGGCCATGGGTATCGGTTTCAGCCGGCGTATGACCAACCGCTTTTCCATGGGTGTGCAGGTGAATTATATCCGGGAAACGATCTTTCACTCTTCCTGGTCAACCGTGGCTCTGAATGTCGGCACTATGTTTGAACTGACCCGGAACGGCCTGGTGCTTGGCGCCAGTCTTTCCAATTACGGGCTGCCGGCCAGTTTTTCCGGACGGGATCTGCGCATTCAGTATGATCTTGACCCGGATAAATATGGCGATAACAGCGGTCTGCCCGGCACGGTGGTAACCGGTGAATTTCCCCTGCCGGTATTATTCCGGGTCGGACTAAGCTATCCGCTGCAGATTGGCCATAATAACCGTGTTTTGCTGGCCGTGAACGCTTTCCATCCCAACAATAATAATGAGAGTCTCAGTGTAGGCGGGGAATGGCAGTTGTATAAGAGTGTTGCCCTGCGCGCCGGTTATCAGAACCTGTTTCTGGATCATTCGGAAACCGGGTTGACCCTCGGTGCCGGTTTTAAAATGCAGATCGCCGGATATGATTTGAAATTTGATTATGCCTGGGCCGACTACAACCGCCTGCTCTACTCGCAGCGCTTCACCCTGGGGCTGCTTTTTTAGCCGCCCGGAATGGTGAACATGTTCAGGATAAAAATAATTACCTTTGTCGTTCTTGTTCTTGGGCTAAGTTTGTTTTCGCCGGGTCGGGTCTCCGCCCAAACGGCGATGACCGACAGCGCCTTTATCGAAATGGTGCAGAAAGCGGCTTACAAGTTTTTCTGGTCGGAGGCCAATGGGAATAATGGTTTAATCCGCGACCGCGATCAGTTTGGCTCAGGCTGCAGCATCGCCTCGGTCGGGTTTGGTTTATCCGCCCTGTGCGTGGCCGTCGATCATGGCTGGCTCAGCCGGAGCGCTGCGGCCGACCGGGTTAAAACCACATTAAACACCTTCTGGAGCGGGCCGCAGGGTGCGGATAAGGAAGGGATGATTGGCTACAAAGGATTTTTCTATCATTTTCTGGATATGTATTCCGCCCGGCGGCTTGGCGAGTCCGAACTCTCTTCCATTGATACAGCGCTGCTTTTAGCCGGAATTCTCCATGCCGGTGAATATTTTTCGGAAGATACACCCGTTGAAAATTCAATCCGCGAGTTGGCCGATTCCATCTACCGGCGCGTCGACTGGAACTGGATGCGTAATTATCAGCCAAATATTACCCTGGGCTGGACGCCCGAAAAAGGCTTTATCGATGCCTGGTGGCGCGGCTACAATGAAGCTATGATTATGACTATTATGGGTTTGGGTTCACCAACCCACCCGATTCCGGCTTCGGCCTGGACCGCCTGGACTGGTGGTTATTCCTGGCAGACCCATTACGGTTACAGCTATGTAAATTTTCCGCCGCTTTTCGGGCATCAGTATTCTCACTGCTGGATCGATTTCCGGAATATTCAGGATAAGTATATGCGCAATAAGGGCCTGACCTATTTTGAAAATTCACGCCGTGCTACTTTGGCCCAGAGAGAATATTGCATCGCCAACCCGGGCGGGTTTAAAGGTTATTCGGAAAATATCTGGGGTCTTACGGCCTGCGATGGCCCGGCTCCAAAATATTACACGGCCCGCGGTGCGCCACCGGCTGAAAACGACGACGGCACCATCGCCCCGACCGCAGCCGGCGGATCGATTGTCTTCACACCTGAAGAATCTATTGCCGCCCTGCGCTACATGTACGATACCTACAAATCCAAAATCTGGAAGAGTAATTACGGTTTCCGCGATTCTTTCAACCTGAAGTATGACTGGTGGGCAACCGATGTAATCGGTATTGATCAGGGCACCATTCTGCTGATGATGGAAAACTATAGCAGCGGTCGCATCTGGCAAAATTTTATGAAGAATGAATACATCCAAAACGGATTGACCAAAGCCGGTTTTGAAACCATCACTGCCCTTGAACCGGTGGAGACGGTTGTTCCGGAAAAATTCTCAGTCAGTCAGAATTATCCGAATCCATTTAACAGCACCACCTGGCTGACCATCCATATTCCACAGACGGCGCTGGTCAGCATATTGGTTTATGATATTACCGGAAAACTGGTCGGCACCATAGCAGAAACGGTACTGGCCGCCGGTGAACACCACATTCCGTTCCGGGCCGATGGTCTGGCCGGCGGAATTTATCTGTACCGGGTCAATTATTCCGGACTAACCGCCAGCGGAAGAATAGTACTGGTAAAATAAACGGCTTGCTGGATTTGCTCCTGCGGGTTGAAACAAGGTAATCCTATTAACTATTTGGTTTGAAATCGGCCATGAAAAAACGTTTTTTAACTTATGCTTTTTTCCTTCTGCTTTTTCTCTCCTGCCGGGAAAAACAGGCCGAACCGCTTATTGCCGAAGTTGGTCAATTAAAAATTTCCCTCCGGGATTTTAAGGAGCGGGCAGAACTGACCATCCGCCCGGCGGCACTGAACACCGACCCGCAATCCCTGAAACAAATAACCCTGAATGCCCTGATTGCCGAAAAGCTGTTTGCTCTCGAAGCCGGCCATGAGGCATGGATAACCGATAATGTTAAACTCGGCGATTATCTGACCGGTATCCGTGAGCAGAAGATGCGTGAAATGCATTACCTGACTCTGGCCTGGGATCAGGTTCAGGCCGATCAGGAACTGACTGCACAGATTATGGCCGCAGCCGGCCGGAAATTCCAACTTAGCTATTTTGATGTTCCGCTGACCTCAGAATATGATTCTCTTTCTCGTCTTCTCCGCCGCTACCCGCTGGAGGCCGTGGTCGGCGGTGTTTATCCGGGACGGGCGCCGCAGTTGCAGGAAATTACCTGGAGTGAAGTGCTGAACACGGAAATGTTCGATTCACTCTTTGCCCGCGACGTAGAGCCGGGTCAGATTATCGGGCCGGTTTTACGGCAGGACGGCCGGGTCTTCTTCTTCCGCGTCGACGGCTGGCAGAATACGATAAACCTTTCCGAAAACGAACAGGCTACAGCCCGCCGGCGGATTGAAAATATGCTGCGCCAACAGGCTGCTATTGAAAAATATGATCAGGTTATTGCCGGACTAATGCAGGGCAAGGACCTGGAATTTGATCTTGACGGGCTTATCCCGCTGGTCAATCTGCTTGGCCCGCTTTACCTGGATGATCAGACCGGAAACCGCCTGGATGAAAACCCGGCCGGGAAATTTACCCGCCCGGAAAAACTGGATTCACTGGCTCAATCGGAAAAAACCGGACGATCCGTTTTGAAGATTGACGGTCAGAACTGGACCATAGCTGAAATATTTGAGGCGGTTAATACGCATCCGCTGGTCTTCCGGGAAAAGAAATTTCCCCGCCGGAAATTTGGCGAACAGCTCAAACTGGCCCTGGCCGATCTGATCCGCGATCATTATATCACCCGCGACGCCTACGCCCGCGGACTTGATAAAGACCCGGAGGTTATCCGCACCGGGCAGGCCTGGCAGGATTACCTGTATTCTGTTTTGCACCGGGAGAAAATGCTGCAGGCTAAAAAAGACCCGGCCCAGCCCGATCTGGAATTTCTGGATCGGGAAGTCCGTCGGCTGCGCGAAAAATACAAACCGCAAATCCGGATCAACACCGAGCTGCTGGCCCGCACCGAACTGAATCAAATACCGGTTCTGGCTCTGCAGCAGAATGTGCCTTATCCGCTGGTTGCCCCGGGTTTTCCTCAACTCACCCTGAATAACCAGTAACCAGTAACCAGTCACCATTAACCAGTCACCAGTAAAAAATACAAGAAATACAGAGGATTTATACAGATGGCAGTTTCAAAGGCAGATGAAGGATTATTTGCATCAAAGTACGGACATTTTTCCGAAGACGGTTTTGAGTACATCATAACCGATCCGGAGACGCCCCGGCCCTGGACCAATGTGATCAGCAACGGTGATTATGGGCTGGTGGTCAGTCAGGCCGGCGGCGGATTTAGCTGGCGCACCCATGTTTCTCTAAACCGGCTGACCCGCTGGAACCAGGATTTAGTCCGCGATGACTGGGGTAAATGGCTTTATCTGCGCGATCTCGACAGCGGTGAATTTCGCTCCCTGGCCTATCAGCCGGTGCAGGCGCCCTACAAAAAATACCAGGCCCGTCATGGTCTCGGCTATTCTGTTTTTGAACAGGAAACGGAAACCCTGCGCACTTCGTGGACACTTTTTGCAGCCAAAGATCAGCCTCTCGAAATCTGGATCGCAGAAATTGAAAATACCGGCAGTAAACCGCGCCGCCTTGAACTGGCCAGTTATATGGAATGGAATCTGGGCAGCGCCCCGGATGTGAACCGTGAATTTCACAAGATATTTATAGATTCCCGTTTCGACCCGGCTTCTGCTGCGATAATGGCAACCAAAACCCTGTGGGAAGTGCCTTCGGAACGGGCGCACTGGAATACCGAATGGCCGTACCTTGCTTTTCACTCGGTTAATGAACCAGTCAGCGGATGGGATACCAGTAAAGACGCCCTGATCGGCCGGCATGGTTCTTACGCCAAACCAAAAGGGATAAACAGCGGTAAATTCACGGCCAGTTCCGGGCGTTTTCAGGATGCCTCAGCCAGTCTGGCCACTCAGTTTGAGCTGGCACCGGGTCAGAGCAAAACGGTTATTTTTCTGCTGGGCATGGTTGACCGTAAAAAGGATAACCAGGCCGAAAAAAACGCTCAGAGTCTGATAAAAAAATACGGTAATCCCGATTCGGCCGGCAAAGAACTGCAGAAAGTAAAGCAGTTCTGGAAAAACCTGACCGGTCTGGTGCAAATCGAAACGCCGGAAAAATCCTTTGATACACTGGTAAATATCTGGCTGAAATATCAGGCTATTTCAGGCCATCTGTGGGCCAGAACCGGCTATTATCAACAGTCCGGTGCTTACGGTTTCCGTGATCAGCTTCAGACCAGTCAGGTTTGGCTGGCCCTCGAACCGCAAAAAATGCTCGACCAGATTCTGCTGCACGCCGGCCATCAGTTCCAGAGCGGAAAGGTGCTGCACTGGTGGCACCCGCTAACCGACAAAGGGCTGGAAACCGAAATGGTCGACGATCTGCTCTGGCTGCCCTTTATGCTGCTGCGCTATCTGCATGAAACCAACGACTTTTCCGTACTGCAACTGACCGTTCCTTTTTATGATGGTGGTTCCGGTACTCTGCAGGATCACTGCCTGCGGGCTATTGAAGTGACCCGCGGCCGGTTCAGCGAACGCGGTCTGCCTTTGATTGGCGCCGGCGACTGGTGTGATGGATTCAGTGCGGTTGGGCTGGACTGGAAAGGCGAAAGTGTCTGGCTCGGTTTCTTCTTTTATGATATTCTCAAAAAATGGTCGGAACTGCTGGAACGGCAAAGCCCACTGAAACTGCCCGATCTGGCTGCCGATTTTCGTACCCTGGCCGAAAATCTTAAAACAGCTCTGAACAATAAAGCCTGGAACGGCCGCTGGTATATCGCCGCTACCAAAGACGACGGTACGGCACTCGGTGATCCTTCGCAGAAGGAAAACCAGATTTATCTGATGAGCCAGACCTGGGCGGTAATGACCGGCGTAGCCGATGAGGCCCGTTCTGAAAAAATTACAGATGCCATTATCGACCGGCTGGAGTCGGACAACGGTTTCCAGTTATTCAGCCCGGCCTATTCGGTCAGCGATCCCTATATTGGTTATCTAACCCGATATGCCCCCGGATTGCGTGAAAACGGCGGTGTTTATACCCATGCTTCTACCTGGGGTGTGCTTATGCTGGCCCAGCAGAAAAGAAGCGAAGAGGCCTTCCGTATTTTTTCCAAAATGAATCCCATCCATCAGTCGGTAAAAGATATTGAGCGCTACCAGGCCGAACCTTATGTGCTTCCCGGGAATGTGGACGGACGGGATTCGCAGTATTATGGACGGGCCGGGTGGACCTGGTATACCGGTTCCGCCGGATGGCTGTTCAGCATTGCCCACGAATGGATTCTCGGGGTCAGACCGACACCGGCCGGACTGCTGATTGATCCGGCCATGCCCCGCAAATGGAAAGAAGCAAAAATAACCCGCCGTTTCCGCGGCGCGGTTTACCACATCCTGATCCGCAACCCGCATAACCTGGCTGAGGGAAAAATTGAAATAACAGTCAACGGTGTTCCGATCAATGATAATCTGATTCCGCCCATGCCCAAAGGGGAATATCAGGTCGAAGCCACTTTGGTAAAAGGATAAAACGAATGAAATATCTGTCTATCTACATTATTCTACTAGCCCTGGCCTCCTGTGCTGCCAAACCAGACCAACTGCCGGATTCAAATTACCAGGTCACCGAGGCTGATATGCAAATGCTGGACAGCCTGCAGCATAAAGCGTTTCTTTATTTTGTTCATGAGATCAATCCGGAAAAAGGTCTGGTTAAAGACCGCACCACGGATGATTCGCCGGCGACCATTGCCGCTATGGGTTTTGCCCTGCCGGTTTGGGCCATCGGTGCCGAACGGGGCTGGATAAGCCGGGCCGAAGCGGAACGGCTGACGCTGAATATGCTGCGTTTTCTGCTCGGCTCGGAGCAAAGCACAGATTCACTGGCCACAGGCTATAAAGGATTTTATTATCATTTTCTGCACATGCAGACCGGACAGCGCTTTTGGGCTTCTGAACTTTCAACCATCGACACGGCCTGGCTTCTGGCCGGGGTGCGCTTTGCCGCTCTTTATTACAGCGCCGGTTCGGCCACTGAAACCGAAATCCGCGAACTATGTCAGGCCCTTACCAGCCGTGTTGAATGGGATTTTACCACCATGCCGGCCGGCGGTGAAAATGACCGCTCCATTTCCATGGGCTGGAAACCGGAAAGCGGACAGCATCACATGGGCTGGATTGGTTATAACGAAGCGCAGTACATATACATTCTGGCCGCCGGCAGCGGATATGAAAATGCCATCCAGGGTTATAAAACCTGGTTAAAAAATTACCGCTGGTATGAACCCTGGCCGGGTCTGGGGCATGCGGCCTTTCCCCCGATGTTTGCCCATCAGTTTACCCAGTTGTTTCTGGATCTGCGCGGCTGGCAGGATGCTTTTACCCGGCAGCGCGGTATCAGTTATTTTGAAAATTCCCGCCGGGCCGCCTATGCCCAGCGTCAGTATGCCATTGAAAATCCGCACAAAATGACCGGTTACGATTCCCTGACCTGGGGTATTACCGCCTCGGATGGTCCCGGTGAAAAGTATAATTTTGATGGTCATAAATTTCATGGCTACGCCGGCCGCGGCGCCTCCGGACCGGACTTTTTTTATTTTGATGATGGCACACTGGCTCCGACTGCTCTGCTTGGTTCGCTGGTTTTTGCCCCGGAAATCATCATTCCCAGCATGCGCTCGATGATCGAACGTTTTGGGGACAAAGGCCTGCTTGGCCGCTATGGAACCGTGGATGCTTTTAACCTTACCGCAAATTGGTATGATGACCAGTTTCTGGGGCTGGATCAGGGACCGATTGTGCTGATGATCGAAAACCTGCGCAGCGGGCTGGTCTGGAAAACCTGTATGTCCGATCCGCTGATTCAAAAAGGCCTGTCGGTCATTTCGCAGGTAGAACCCGAACCATAAGAATAATCCATGAAACCAATTTTATATTCAGGTAAAGGTATGGTGCCATTCAAATGCCGGCAGAACCGTCTGCTGATTATTCTGACGTTTATTCTTTTTGGTTTGCTGCGGCCGCTGCCGGCCCAGCCGGATCAGACCGATCTGCTGCAATCGGTTTCAGAAATAAAGGTGATCACCTCTGACGGTGTGGAGATGACCAAAAGCAGCGTCGCCGGACGGCAGGGCAAGGCTTTGCGTCTGGATTTTAATTTTAAAAGCGGGGCCGGATATGGCGGCATCCGTTTACCCTTGCCGCTGGAGTTACCCGAAAATTTTCGCTTCACCTTTCTTTTAAAAGCATCGTCCGGGAAACAGAATCTCGAGTTCAAACTGATTGATGCCAGCGGAGATAATGTCTGGTGGTTTAATCAGCGTAATTATGAGTTCAGCGAAGAATGGCAAAAAATTATCATAAAAAAACGGGATATCGAATTTGCCTGGGGTCCGGCCGCCGACCGGACGCTGCGTGAAACAGCCTTTGTAGAAATTTTTATCGCCTCGGTGGAAGGGGGCAGCGGTTATCTGGAGCTTGACGAACTGAGCTTTGAAGTTCTGCCGCCGGTGGTTAGCGGAGCAATCGATCCGCTGATTACGGCCTCCGATCCGCAATCCAATCCCGGAAAACTAAGCGATGGTGATCCGGCAACCGGCTGGCGCTCGGCCAACAATTCAGAACAGGCTATACAGTTTGATCTGCAGGCGCAGCGTGAACTGGGCGGAATGATACTGGACTGGGATGCGCATGATTTTCCAGTGCATTACACTCTGTCAGCCTCGGCCGATGGGAAAACCTGGGATGAAATATACCGCGCCGGGATGTCATCCGGCGGCAGACGGTACCTGCGTTTGAACGGTGCCGAAGCCCGCTACCTGAAACTGGCCATGAACGGCAGCAGCCGAAACCGGGGTTTTGCCCTGCAGGAGGTGCAAATCAAAGATTTTAATTTTGCACGGACAGCAGAACAGCTTTTTTTTGAAATAGCCAAAGACCAGCCGCGCGGATTTTACCCGCGCTATTTTTATAATGAGATGACCTATTGGACGATCACCGGGGCCGAAAACGACGACCTGGAAATTCTGATCAATGAGGAGGGTCAGGTTGAAACCGGTAAAAGCGGTTTTTCGGTTGAGCCTTTTATTTATACCTCCGGCCGGCTGCTGACCTGGAATGATTCGGAACATACTCAATCTTTAAGCGGTGAATATCTGCCGCTGCCGGTTGTCAATCGGCTGGCAGCCGGACTTAATCTTGAAATCCAACCCTTTGTGGTGCAGGAACAAACGGCCTCAACAACAGGTCTGTCCAGACTTTATATCCGTTACCGGCTGACCAATGAAGCGGCTGAAAACAAATCCGGACGGTTATTTCTGGCCCTGCGTCCCTTTCAGGTCAATTCACCCTGGCAGTTCTTAAATACACCGGGCGGTGTGGCCGCGGTTAAAACTATCGAAATTGCTGATGACCGTTTTGTGGTCAATGGAAAAACAACGGTTCAACCGGTGGCCGATCCGGGTTGGAGCAGCGCTGCGGCCAGTTTTGACGATGGCGGAATTTTGCCCTATCTGGCCCGGAATAGCCTGCCGGCCGGGAAATCGGTAACGGATCAGACCGGATTAGCCTCTGCCGCCGCGGCCTTCGATTTTAACCTGGCCTCCGGCCAGACACAGACCTTCTATCTTGAAATATCCGACCGGCCGGAAGTGTCGCTCAGCCCGGAAAAGATCGAAGAACGGCTGAATAAGGTAACCAGCAGCTGGCAGGATAAACTTGGCCGGCTGACCATGGAAGCTCCGGATTCCCTGAAAAAAATGATCAACGTCCTGCGTTCAAATCTGGGTTATATCCTGATTAACCGGGACGGTGCCGGCATTCAACCCGGTTCGCGCTCCTATGAACGGTCGTGGATCCGCGACGGATCGCTGACCGCTTCGGCCTTACTCCGTTTCGGTTTCCGTGAGGAAGCCCGGCAATTTATCGACTGGTTCGCCGGCTATCAGTTTGAAAATGGTAAGGTGCCCTGCGTGGTGGATAGCCGCGGACCCGATCCGGTACCGGAAAATGACAGCCACGGCCAATTAATCTTTGCCATTCGCCAGTATTTTCAGTTCACTGCGGACACACTTTTTCTGGAGCAGCATTTTGAAAATGTGCGCCGGGCAATCCATTATATGGAAGAACTTTCTGCTTCCCGGCGCACGGAAACTTACCGCAGCGGAACAGCACTGGAACAGGCCTGTTTTGGCCTGCTGCCCGAATCGATCAGCCACGAGGGCTATTCGGCCAAACCCATGCACTCCTATTGGGATGATTTTTTTGCTTTGCGCGGCTACAACGATGCCGTGGAAATTGCCCGGACTCTGGGCCGCGAGCAGGAAGTAGTTCAATGGTCAGCTGCCCGGGACCGATTCCAGTCCGATCTGTACCACTCGCTGCAGGCAGCGATAAATCTGCACGCCATCAGCTATCTGCCGGGCTGCGCCGAATTAGGCGATTTTGACGCCACCTCCACGGCGGTGGCGCTTTTCCCGGCCGGGCAAAAAGAAAACCTGCCGCAGGCTGAGCTGGATAATACCTTTAACCGCTACTTCCAATATTTTACCGAGCGCCGGGATAACAAAATTAACTGGGTGGATTATACGCCCTACGAAGTGCGCACAATCGGTGCTTTTATCCTGCTTGGCCAGCCGGAAAGAGCCTGGCAGTTGTGGAAGTTTTTTGAAAGTGATCAGCGCCCGGCCGGATGGAACCACTGGGCTGAAGTGGTGCGCAGGGGTTACCGGACAACCGGTTTTATCGGCGATATGCCGCATACCTGGGTTGGTTCGGATTTTATCAATGCCGTGCGCATGATGTTTGTTTATGAGGATGAAAGTCAGCAGGCGTTGATTATCGGAAATGGCATTATGGCCAATTGGTTTAATGAGGGTGAGCGGCTGATGTTGAAGGCCTTGCCTGGTTATTTTGGTCAGATAGATCTGAATGTTACCCGGGAAGGACGTCAATTAAATTATTACATCGCAGGTGAGCTGAAATTACCAGAGAATGGGTTGTGGCTGCGCATTCCTGATGGCTGCCGTTTTACCGGCAGTGATGCTGCCGGAAGTATAGAAAATAACCTGTTTGTACGATTTAACTCAGTTCCGGTGCGGGTTAGTTTTACGTTGACTGATTAAGAAGTTAATTACTTGTTCATTAATAAAATGATGGAGCTAAATGAAAAAGAGCAAGATTTTTTTAAGTATGCTTTTCTGTGCATTTTCGCTGGCCTTTGGGCAGTGGGAAACCAACCGGCCGGCCAATATGGTACTCGGCCAAACAGATTTTATAACCAAAACCTCGGGCAGCGGGGCGGACAAATTCAATGGCCCAAACGGGCTGGCTATCGATCCGACCACGAACAAACTGTTTGTGGTTGACCGGGCTAATAACCGTATTCTTCGCTTTAGCGATCTTTCAGCTCTAAGCAGCGGAGCTGCTGCCGAAGCTGTTATCGGTCAGCCCGATTTTAACACGACTTCTTCCGGTATCGACTCGCTGAAATTCAACACCCCGATCAATTGCATGGTCGATCAGACCGGTACCTTGTGGGTCGGCGATTTTGGCAACAACCGGGTGCTGCGTTTTGACAATATTTCAGCGGACGGCAATTATCCCGTAGCCGACGGTGTCTTAGGTCAACCTGATTTTCTGACCAAAACAGCGGCTACAACCCAGACCGGGATGAACGGTCCGGTTGGTTTATTCTGCGATGTCAACGGAACACTGTGGGTAACCAATTTCAGTAATCACCGTGTTTTGCGGTTTGATCAGGCTGCGGCCAAAGTCAACGGCGATTCGGCCGATGCTGTTTTGGGCCAGCCCGATTTTGTAACCGGCAGCAGCGGTCTTTCAGCCTCCAAAATGAATAACCCGAATAGTGTCTTTATGGGTGCCGATGGCATTCTCTGGGTTAGCGAATACACCAACCGCCGGGTGTTGCGCTTTAATGATGCAGCCAATAAGGCCAATGGTGCGGATGCCGACGGCGTATTAGGTCAGGAAAATTTCACCAGTAATGTTTCGGCCATCACGCAGGATGGCATGAGTAACCTGCGTTACGTGACCGGCGATTCACATGGCCGGATTTATGTGGTTGGGGAAAGCAACAACCGGGTTCTGATTTTTAATGAAGCCGCCTCCAAGACCAACGGCGACAGCGCTGATTATGTGCTTGGTCAGGCTGATTTTGTCAGCAAGCTGAATCCGACCCCGCCCACGGAAACCAGTCTTAATGTGCCGCGGGCAGCCATATTTGATGAAACCAGCCGCAATCTGTGGGTGGCCGACTGGTCCAATAACCGTGTTTTGCGTTATTCAGAATATGATTTCGGCGATCCTGTTGAAACCGATGCCCTGGTTTGGGAAGACGGTCAGGCAGCCAATATCGTGCTCGGCCAGACCGACTACACCACGGGCACCTCCGGATTGACCGACAGCAAATTCAATACCCCGCAGGCGATTTGTTATCATCAGCCGAGCGGCGTACTGTTCGTCAGCGACCGGATTAACAACCGGGTGCTGCGCTATGACTCGCTGGCCGCTTTAACCAGCGGATCGCCGGCTTCGGCAGTTTTTGGTCAACCCGATTTTACAACCAACTCGGCAGCAGTGACCGCGGCGAAAATGAATACACCGATTGGTCTGGCTATCGAAGATGACGGCACACTGTGGGTTGGCGATTACGGCAACAAACGTGTTCTGCGTTTTGATGATGCCCTGAACAAAACCAGCGGCGCTGAGGCCGATGCGGTACTGGGCAAAGCCGATTTTACCACCAACAGTGGATCAACCTCGCAAACCGTAACGGCCGGTCCGGTTGGTTTGGCGGTGGATGTGCTGGGCACCTTATGGGTCACCGATTTCAGCGCCAACCGTGTACTGCGTTTTGATCTGCCTAAATTAAAAGAAAACGGTGCCCCGGCTGACGGTGTGCTTGGCCAGGCGGATTTTACGACCTCCTCCGGGAAGAGCGGAGCCAATGGTTTGAATGGGCCAAATGGCGTCTATCCTGATGCCTGGGGCCGTTTGTGGGTTTGCGAATACTCCAATAACCGCGTCGTTCGTTATGATATGGCGGTTCTGAAAACCAATGGCGCAGATGCCGATGCGGTACTTGGTCAGCCCGATTTTTCAACCACATCAACCGGAACAACAGCCGATAAAATGAAACAGGTGCGGGCGGTGGCCGGTGATAACAGCGGGCAGCTTTATGTGGCCGAAGACGGTAATAACCGGGTTCTGATTTTTAATGATGCGGCCGCCAAAGCCAATGGCGCCGCCGCGGATAATGTGCTTGGTCAGCCCGATTTTGTGACCGGTTCTTCATTAGCCACACCAACCGCCTCGTCGCTCAAGCAGCCCCGCGGCGTGGTTATTGATCCGCTGAAAAAACGGATCTGGGTAACCGATGCCGGTAACCACCGGGTAGTTAGTTACTCCGAGCCGCAGGCTGAACCGCCGGTTAAACCGGTTTATACCCTCAATGACCAAAACCTGCGGGTTTTTGTGGACAGCCGCGATCCGAATTTCTGGGATTCAAGCTGGGGCTATGCCACTGCACCAAGTCAATTATCCATGATCAACGGCTCAAAATTTCCGGTCGATACGGTTGGTGCCTATGCCGGAAATGGATTGCGCCTGAACTGGATCTCGGTGAACGGCGGCGACTGGGGTATTGCAGCCGCCTCTGATGGCTGGCTGGGAATGGATATAACCGGTTTCGATTCTCTATCCATGGTTGTCTTCTCGCCGGTTACTTTGCCCGGTACAGACCTGCCGGTCATCTTCCTTGAAGATGTCAATAATAATAAAACTGAAAAATTTGCCCTGGGCGGATTTGTCGATTCTCTGGCCGGAGGTTCCTGGACCCGGCTTCAGATTCCGACCGAACCCTTTAAAACGGCTTCATCGGCCACGGTTGATTTTACCAAAATTAAAACGGTCTATTTCGGACAAAACACAGCCGATGAGGTCTGGCACGTCCTTTACCTCGATGAAATCCGTTTTGGCGGCGGACCCGATTATTCCGCTAAAAAAGTAGTTGTGGTTATCGGCGGGAGTGTGGCTGGCGGCACCGGCGCTTCACCAACCGACAGTAGCTGGGTCAACCTGTACCGCACGTATCTGCAAGACGCCGACGGCGACTATGAAGTGGTCAATCTGGCTTACAGTGGATTGTCTTCGTACCGCGTTCAGAAAGATGATATTATTCTCCCGGCCGGGAAAACCACTTATCCCCGGCTCAACCACAATCTGACCCACGCCGCCGCTTTCAATCCGCAGGCGGTGATCGTCAACCTGCCCTGGGAAGACACCGGCTATAATTACAGCACGGCCGAACAGGTGGCCAATTATGACAGCATGCTGGCCT
The DNA here is from genome assembly GCA_020720405.1 of Caldithrix sp. GTDB lineage: Bacteria > Calditrichota > Calditrichia > Calditrichales > Calditrichaceae > DYOS01. The sequence continues at coordinate 25,537 of DYOS01000035.1, forward strand.
ATGCCGAAAAAATGGGTTTTACCCTGTGGGTGGCCACAACTCAGCCGCGTAATTTCGGCGATGCCGGTCAGCGTCAGACTCTTCTCGATGTCCGCGATTCGATTATTGCCCGCATGCCTTTTAATGTAAATCTATGGGATACACTGGCGGCCGGAGATAATAATCTAAAGGCTGAATACAACAACGGTGACGGCTATAATTTAAATAATGCCGGTCATTATACTGTCTTTAACATGTTTAAAAATGCCGAAATTGTCTTTGTGCCCAAACCGAAACCCGGCCTGCTGACCCGTCCGCTTGATATCCGGGTTTTTACGGACAGCGACAACGCGGCCTACTGGGATCATAGCTGGGGTTATGCTACTGCACCGAGCACTCTGGAGCGTTATAATAGTAATAAATTCCCGGTCAGCAGCTATTATTCATTCAGCGCTGCCCATAGTTTACTGCTCGACTGGACATCCAATAGCGCCGGAGATTGGGCCATTGCTGCGGCTTCACCCGGTTGGACTAAAATGGATGTAACCTGGAAGGATACACTGACTTTTATGGCCTACAGCCCGGAAGATATCTGGCCGGCCGATATGCCGAAAATCTTCCTGGAAGACCTGAGTAATGTAAAAACCGGGAAACTTGATCTCGGCAATTACAGCGGTCTGCTCGAAGCCCATACCTGGCAACAGATTTCGGTTCCGATGGCGCATCTCAGTGCCGTTGCCGGAAGCATGAACCTGACCAAAACTAAAACCATTTTCTTTGGGCAGAATCAGGCTGATGGTCATGCCCATACCATGTATATCGATGAAATCCGCTTTGTCGGCGGAAAGACCTATGCTGATAAAAATGTGGTTGTGGTTCTGGGTTCTTCGACCTCGGAAGGTACCGGAGCCAGTGTACCGGACAGTGCCTGGGTCAATCGTTACCGCACTTACCTGACCGGAATTGATCCGAATTTTGAAGTGGTCAATCTGGCCATCGGCGGATATACCACCTACCGCATTATGCCCGATGAGTTTGTTCCGCCGGCCAACCGCAGTACAACTTTACCGAGAGTGAATAATAATATCAGTTTTGCCCTGGCCTTTGATCCGCAGGTAATTATTATCAATATGCCAAGCAACGATGCGGCCAGTAATTACACAATTGATGAGCAGGTGGCCAATTTTGACAGTCTGGCCGAAGTGGTTCGCAATCATGGCAAAGCCGTCTGGTTTACAACCACCCAGCCCCGCAATTTCAGCGATGCTTCTCAACGGGCAAACCTGATGGAAATGCGCGATTCGATCTGGTCCCGCTACGACAATGGCGACAGCACCGATGTGATTGATTTCTGGACTGGTCTGGCTGATGCCGAAGGAAAGATCGTCAGTACCTATAATTCCGGCGATGGTGTGCATTTGAATGATAAAGGCCACCGCCTGATTTATGAACGGGTGGTTGAAGCAAACCCGGTCAAAATTTCATCGCTGACCAAAGAAGGCGATGCTGTACCGGTTGTTTTTGCTCTGCATCAGAATTTCCCGAATCCATTTAATCCGGTGACAAATATCCGTTATGATCTTACGGCAACGGAAAAAGTCTCCCTGAAGGTCTATGATATTCGGGGCAGACTGGTTACCGTGCTGGTGGATGAAAAGCAGAAAGCCGGGCGTTACCTGGTGACCTGGGATGCTGCACAATTTGCATCCGGTGTTTATTTCCTGCGTCTGGAAACCAGTAAGGGACAGCTTAGCCGAAAAATTGTTTTTCTGAAATAGGTTGAGTGATGGGGAAGACCTGCCTTCGGGCAGGTCTTTTTTTTTAAAACAAAACAATAGAGGAAGAAAGCCATTTTTTGTTTTCTCTGTGGTATTTTTTTTAAAGCTAAAATTTT
>DYOS01000167.1 GCA_020720405.1 Caldithrix sp.
ACACACCGAAAGGAATTTGGAATTTGGAACTGGGAATTGAAGAACCTGCTATGCTATGGAATCAAAATTCAGCGGGTAATTTCAGTACCGGTAAAAAAGTAATTGATCTCATAAATGGCTGAGTCGCGGGAGTCTGAACCGTGAACCACATTGCTTTCAATACTGCTGCCAAAATCGGCGCGGATTGTACCCGGCTCTGCTTTAGACGGATCGGTACTGCCCATCATCCTGCGCCAGCGTTCGATTACATTCAGACCTTCCAGAACCAGCAGCAGTACCGGTCCGGAGGCCATATAACCGACCAGTTGGCTAAAAAAAGGCCGCTGGCGGTGCACATAATAAAATCCTTCTGCCTTAAACCGATCGAGGCGAATCATTTTTACGGCCACAATCTTTATGTTCTCTTTTTCGATCCGCCGCAATACTTCACCCATCAAACCGCGGGCGACGCCGTCGGGTTTGACGATAGCCAGGGTCTGTTCCATTCTACCGCCACCTCCAGACACCGGGACGTTTTTCCCGTTTCACCGATTGCTCGACCGGGAAAACAGCAGTTTTTTGGGCAGCATCTTTAAAATGTTGACCGGCAATAACCGGTTTTACTTTGGGCATAATTTCAAAAGATTTTTCGGCAGCGCGGATGATTTCCGGGCGCAGGCCTTCGGCGGCGATGATTTCCGTGTACGCCCGGCGGCCGCGAACCAGATCGGTCAGGTATTCTTCGATCTGCCCGGGGCTGTACATTTTATTGACATCGTACTGTTCAAGTGAGCGTCCTTCGACCCGGACAATGGACTCGGTGCCGAGAATACCCGGCTCATAGGTGTTTGTGCCGCGCAGATCGCCGCGCTGAATAGCCGCCATCAGATCCAGCGGCACCCGCTCGGTTTTACGCACCATCCGTTTTACCATTTTCCCGTTCTCCTGCGTGGTTTCAATAATCTCACCCATACCGCCGGTATTGTACATCATAAAGCGGACTTTGTCGCCGAAACGGTCAACCAATTTCATGATGATGTCGTGGAATTTATTAACCTTTACACCGCGCTGCCCAACGATAAACGGATCGGTACCGACAATGCGCACCGACTCACCGGCTTTTTCCGGGTTGGAGGCATAACTGTGTGAAGATTCGCCCCACAGGTAAGCCAGTACGCCCTGCTCCGGGGTCAGACGCTGGGCAAAGGGCATAATCGTATTGCGGCGGGTGATAAAGGCAAAAATCATCCCGTCCATTTCTTCCAGGGGCGGCAGATTAACGCTGTCGGCACTGATTCCGATCAGACGACCGTCCCTTTTGACTTGTAATTGCTTACGGAAAACAACCGCCCGGCCATTGCCGCACAGACTTTCATCTAAAAATTCAACTTTACCGTCGGCAGTCAGCATCACGTTTTCAATCAGCGCCGAGGGGTGAATCAGGGCCTGGTACATGGCCTCCTGCTGATCTTCACGGACATCCGTTTTGACATAGAAATTATTTTCAGAACCCAGCGCCGAACCGTCTTCACGCAGGAAGACAATATCATCCTGGCAGACTTTGGTTTCTTCGCCGCGCCGCTCATCCAGCCCAAGCTGATGACAGGACCAGGTAGATTTTCCGGTGGCCGACATGCCGAACAGGAAAACACCGTATTTTTTTAACCGGTTCTCCCGGGCATCCCGCACGGTAACCATTTTTGTTCCGGCATGAAGCCCAAGCATGGAAAGTTCATCCGCCTTGTACATGGCCTGGCGCAGAAACCCTTTTTTATCCTCGCCGAGGTAATCCGAGCCCAGGGCAATATTCAGATTATATTCCGGCAGAGCCAGAATCTGCGCCCGCAGCATGTGCTCCTCGGGAATATGAATCATGGTGAATTCCGGCCCGGGCCGGGCGGAGGGATCAAACATGGTACTGGCCCACATATAAGCCAGGCGGACATTTTTCGGGTCGGCCGTGCTGATATAGAAATTACAAACTGGGTTGAAATGCTTATTATCACCCATTTGGCGGCGGATGTGGACAAAAGGCAGAGTTTTTACCAGGTGCAGAATTTTCTTTAGCTGGTCGGGTGCTTCTTTGATGATTTTGATATGGCTTTCGGCCAGGCGCGGCAATTGAATTTTTGAGCTGCCCAGATAAACCGTTTTTTCGGCCAGCCGGCTGGAAAATTTTGATGACCAGACATGGGAACCGGAATCAGATTTCCGGGCGAAAGGCCGGGCTGCTTTTTCGAGGTAGCGCATATCCACGGTTTGAATATTTTTCCCGTTGAGCAGGGGCATCAGTTGCCCGTAAAAATCTTTATATAACTCTTCCTGGTACATGGAATTACTCATAACAATTCACTCTCTGTTATCAGCGGCAAAGCTGTATAATTTGTGCAGCAATGGACGATGGGCTTTGCCCGGCGCTGTTGATCAGGTAAAAAGGCACGACTCCGGTCAGCCGGCGGAATCCTTCCGACTGAAGATTTTTGAATCTGGCCTCAGCCAGAATATTCAATGAGTTGTAAAACGAGGCGTGGTCTTGTTTATCCAGTACAGGGCCGAAAGCCTGCCCGTTTTCCAGGTATTGCATGGCTTCACCGGCCGACAAGGTTTCCAGCGCTTTACGCAGGGTATCATTCTGCAGGATAAATACCGCCTGAATTTCAGTGCGTTTGACATGCTTCTGCATACCGCCCAGCCAGTAGGGATCGAGCATAACCCGGCTGACCTTTCCTGCCCCGTAGCAATAAGGCAGACCGCGGTCCAATTCGCAATGCTCCGAAACCGGACAATTATTGATGGTGCATTTTTCCTTATCCGTGATGATGTTTTCGCATTTGCAGCGGTCAAACAAATCACTCAGCGCCGTCTGCACATGGGCCGTATCCGCCGGCCAGTAGAATTTCCGTTCAGCGGCATCGGCCACGATATAACCGCCGCCATAGCGGATAAAAACATTCTCCAGACTATGCAGGGCAATTTCGGGGTGCTCCAGCAGACTGAGAAATATCTCCTGTTTACCGGTACCTTTTGGTCCGATCAGCAGAATTCCCTTGCCTTTGAAATCAACCGACATGGCCCGGACCTGGTGCAGCAACTGGTGCTGATTGCCGATTTCTGTGGCCAGACCAACTGCCAGGCGGTACAGATTCTGATAATAATCGGAGTTAAATAAAAAGGCAGTCCGGCTTGCCCCATGGAAAAAGGCATACGGCTCGCGCCCGACCACATCGGTCAGAGCGTATATAAGGCCATGCGCTTCAATATCGGTTTCCAGTTGAGCCGGATACCAGTTTTCCATCCAGAAATCGTACAGGTGACCGTTGTTGGTCCGCAGCTGAATGACCGAGCCATTGATATTGGCGTTCCATTCAAAATATTGATCGTAGCGCAAATGCGATTCAGCTTCCTGCACCAGAGCCAGGCGTTTATCATCGGGAATCTGGCTATCAACCGGCACCAGCGACTGGTGTTTGGTCAGTGCGTTGTTCAACGTCCGTTCTTTTACGGAAACCGGTGTTTTAAGCCGGGATAAGGCTTTCTCCATGCGCTCCATTCCTTTGGCAATCTGCTCCATGGAGGTTGAATAGGAAATCCGCAGATAACCTTCACTGCCAAAGGCCGCACCCGGCACCAATGCGACATTGGCTTCGCGCAGCAGGTAGTAAGCCAGTCCGTAAGAATTGCGGATAAAGGTGCCGCCGGTTTCCTTGCCAAAAAAGGACTTCACATTCGGGAAAACATAAAAGGCGCCCTGCGGGGTGGCGCAGGTGATGCCCTCGATGCGGTTGAGACGCTGCAGCAGGTAATTGCGGCGCTTTTCAAACTCCGCCCTCATGCGGCTGATTTCAAATTGCGGACCGTTTAGTCCGGCCGCGGCCGCATACTGCGAAATGGTAGAAGCGTTGGAGGTAGCATGACTCTGAATTGTATCACAGGCGGTAATGATGTCAGCCGGTCCGGCGGCATAGCCGATACGCCAGCCGGTCATGGAGTACGATTTGGAAACGCCGTTAATCAAAATGGTGCGGCGGTACATGTCGGCATCAAGCGAGGCGAAACTGGTGAAAGAAAAATCATCAAAAACCAGTTTTTCATATATTTCATCAGCGATAACAAACAGATTTTCTTTGCGGATCACATCAGCCAGGGCCAGCAGTTCATCACGGGTGTAAGCCGCCCCGGTCGGATTGGACGGGCTGCACAGAATCAGGGCTTTGGTATTGGATGATATGGCTTGCGAGAGTTGTTCGGGGGTAAGTTTAAAGCCGTTTTCCTCAAGGGTTTGAACAATTACCGGTCGGCCGCCGGCCAGACGGACCATCTCCGGATAAGACACCCAGTACGGCGCCGGGATAATAATTTCATCGCCATCATCGACAATGGCCATCACCGCATTGTAAACCGACTGCTTGGCCCCATTGGAAACAATGATCTGGGAAATATTATATTCTAAACCGTTTTCAATTTTAAGCTTACGGACAATAGCTTCGCGCAGCTCGGCCATGCCCCGGTTTTGGGTGTATTTTGTTTTATTGGACTGGATGGCTTTAATGGCGGCTTCTTTGATGAATTCCGGTGTCGGAAAATCTGGTTCGCCGACACTGAAATCAACCACATCAATGCCTTCGGCGCGCATGGCAATAGCTTTGGCCGCTATTTTCATCGTTGGCGAGGCGCCAACGTTTTTTAGTCTGTCGGAAATCAAAATTAACTGCTCCTATTTTCCATGGTTTATTTGCACTGATAAGCTGAACGGAATGCCGGAAGAGATGCGGAATGTACCCTGAAACGGATGCAATTTTCCAACCGCTCCGTCATTTCGAACAGCGCAGCTGGAGAAATCCTAAAAATAGAGATTGCC
>DYOS01000168.1 GCA_020720405.1 Caldithrix sp.
TATCCTGTCCAAATTTTTTGTCCACGAATGGTACGAATTAACGCCACGCCACAGTTTATTTTTTATTCTGGCATAATCTTGGCAAAACTCAAAACCAGCCGACAACCAGCAGCGTTCCCTTCCTGATTTTAGCGGGCGGAGAGAATCTTTTTGTCGGCTGAGCCGGCAGTAGACGGTAATTTTTTACACACTTGCGGAGAACTTTATGCGAGTTACAGTTTTAATTCTGGTTCTGATCATTCAGTTGCAGGCCGGAAACTATTATGTCAATAATAATAACCCTCAGAGCGGCAACGGCACCATTGCTAATCCGTTCAAAACGGTTGCCGCCGGTCTAAATGTCCTTTCCCCCGGCGATACACTGTTTGTCCGCGGCAGTGTTACCGGTGACCCGCAGATTTACAGCGAGACCCCGAATCTCGGCGACTCCTTTCCTTCCGGCAGCGCCGGCAAAAGGATTACAGTCAAGGCCTTCCCCGGAGAGCAGGTCCGCTTTAATCTGTCCGGCTCCTTTTCGGTTTATCCTGCCTATTGGCAGTTTCAAAACCTGATTTATGATTTGCAGAATCAGAATTATGACCTGATCAAATTGCGCGGAGATAATAATATTTTTGATGGTTGTACAATCCGCAATGGGCAAAAAGACGGTTTTGATATTGCCGATGCCTCCGGGAATTTAATCCGTAACTGCCGGATCTATCATTTCACCAATAGCACCACCACCGATGCTCATGGCATTGTTCTCGACGGCGGCGACAATAATACTTTTAGCGGAAACGAAATTTACGACTGTAAGGGCGACTGCATCCAGCTTATTACCGGCGATAATACGAACACCGTGATTGAATACAACCATTTATATACGACTTTGGGCAGCGGCAGTGAGAATGCGATTGATATGAAAGGCACCCACAGCACCACGATCCGCGGCAATAAAATGCATGGTTTTCACGATGCCGAAGACAGCGATGGCGTGGCCTTGAAAATCAATAAAAACTCGGATAATGTGACCATTGAAGACAATGATATTTTTGAAAGCAACGGCGGCTTCCGCATTAGCGGAGGCGAAGCCGAACACATTATTTTCCGCCGTAACCGGATTCATAACCTGCACATCGATTCCGGTGAGACGCAAAAGTACGGCTACGGTATTCAGTTCGACGGAGTAACCGATATCGAGGTGACCAGCAATACCTTTGTCAATATTCCCGGGCCGATTTTCTGGATTGCCTCCAATGGCGCCGACGATATTGATATGCGCAATAACCTGTTTTACAACACCGGTCATTTATACAGTGGTGATGCCTCAGATTTGCGCGGCGTAGTTGATTATAATGGCTGGTTTAATGCGGTAGAAAAAATTAGCGGTGCCCACGATATTACCGGAAGCGATCCCAAAATGGAAGATGAGCCAAATCGGGATTTTCATCTGAAGAAAGATAGCCCGGCTGTGAACAGTGGTGATCCGCTAAATGGCAGCGATTATCCGGGCGGCAGAATTGATCTGGGCGCATTCGAATATGGCTCGGCCACAGCCGTTATTTTTCCGCCAACCCAACCTGGCGGGCGGACTTTTTTACTGCATCAGAATTACCCCAATCCGTTTAATCCGGCCACGGTTATTGCCTATTCTCTGCAGGGTTCGGGCCGGGTACGGATAAGCATTTCCGATGTACTGGGCAAAAAAATCGCCACAATTTTTAACGAAACTCAGGATTCCGGGCGGCACCAGGTGCGCTGGCAGCCAGCCCCGGAACTGCCCGGCGGAATTTATTTTGCCCAGGTGTTTTTCAATGGTCAGAGCCAGGTGCTGCGTCTTTTTTATCTGAAATAATCAGTCATCTTCATCGTGGCGGATAACCTGCCCCTCCACCTCAGAAATATGAACCCCACCGCTGCCCGATTCAAAAATCTCCACATCACCGCTGACCTGCTCAATATCAACAGACCCGCTGCCGTCTTTTATTTTAACCGAGCCACGTACTTTTTCAATCAGCATATTTCCCGATCCGTCATCGGCGCTGACATTACCTTTAATCTGCTGGCATTCCAGACCGCCGCTGCCATCATCAACCTGCAAATTTCCGGTCAGCCGGCTGATGATAATATCGCCTGAACCGTCGTCAATGGTGGTTTCCCCGGTAATATCTTCCAGCTCCATCCCGCCCGAGCCATCTTCAATATCCAGCAGGACGGCCTCAATTCCATTGAGGAAAATAGCGCCTGAACCATCATCGATGGAAATATCACCGTTATAATTGCGGATCGTAATTTCACCGGAGCCGTCCTCGATGCGCAGTGCCATTCCTTCCGGCACGGTCACTTTCAGATTTATTTCCGCCCGGGCATAATCGAGCAGGCGCCAACTGTTCTGAAAATCGAATTCGGCGTTCAGTCTGGCTTTGCTGCCTGCAGCCCGTAAACTTAGATCCATATCGTGATCGAGGATGCGCTGAATTTCCTTTTCGGAAAATCTGTCCAGAATAATCTCCGCCTCTGCCTGAATCCGGTCTGTTTTTGCACAGCTGATTTCAATCTCTCCGGCACCGTTTCGTATCTCGATAGACGTCAGCCCATGGCCTTCCAGATCAAGAGGACGTTTTTCATGGTAATCCTGTGCCTGAACCGAAAGAAAAAATAAAAATACTACAAAAGCCAATGATCTTAACATAATTTACCTCTGCTTTTTTTGGTGAATCTGCTTACGGTATATGCGGCGGAAAGTTTTTTGAATTTTTGTCCGCGGGTGCTGTACCACGGGACGTTTTTCAAATTTCGAAAGGAATATCTATGGTACTTCTCAGCAGTATTGAAAATCCGGTACTGATCTGGTTTGCAATCGGGTTCGTTTTTATCATGCTTGAATTCTTAATACCTGGTGTATTTGTTCTGTTCTTTGGACTGGGTGCCTGGCTGGTGGCATTGATTTGCCTGTTTTATATACCGGCATTGAATGCCCAGCTGATTATTTTTCTGATTTCGTCCATCGTACTGCTTATTGTCCTGCGCCGGTCCCTTAAACATCTGTTCAACCCCGGTGCTGAGAGCGCCGATTTCCAGACCCTGGAAGATGAATTTACCGGTCATACGGCCACCGTCAGCCAGGATATTCAGCCTCCGCACAGCGGAAAAGTTGAGTTCAAAGGCACCGACTGGGAGGCACAAAGCGATGTGCCGGTGATAAAAGGTACACAGGTCCGTATTCTGAGCAGAGAAAGTATCCGTTTGAAAGTTACACCTAACTAAAGACCAAAGGAGTTTTTATGGAGCCCTTTACCCTGTTACTGATTGGTATTATCATTTTTGTGATCATCTTCTTTTTCTCGATGATCAAAATCGTTCCGCAGCGCAGTGCCTTCATCGTGGAGCGTCTCGGAAAATACCACAACACCCTGGAAGCCGGTCTGCATCTGGTTATTCCCTTTGTCGATCTTATTTCGTACAAGCAGGATTTAAAAGAGCAGGCCATTGATGTGGCGCCGCAGCAGTGCATTACCAAAGACAATATCGCCGTGGAAGTGGATGGTATTCTTTATCTCCAGGTCATGGATCCGCGCAAATCTTCGTACGGCATCGACAATTACCGTTTTGCCTCGATCCAGATTGCCCAGACCACGATGCGCAGTGTGATCGGTAAAATGGATCTGGATAAAACCTTTGAGGAGCGGGACAATATCAACAATACCATTGTTGCTGCGGTGGACAAAGCCAGTGATCCGTGGGGCGTCAAAGTTACCCGCTACGAGGTAAAAAATATTCAGCCGCCGCAGAGCATCAAGGACGCCATGGAAAAACAGATGCGCGCCGAGCGTGAAAAAAGAGCCATGATTGCCGAGTCGGAAGGGCAGAAACAGGCCAAAATTAATGTGGCTGAAGGCGATAAGCAGGAACTGATTAAACGCTCGGAAGGCGAGAAAGAAAAACGGATCAACGAAGCGGAGGGCAAGGCCGCAGAAATTCTGCGAATTGCCGAAGCTACTGCCGAAGGTATCCGGCAGATTGCTCTGGCCATTAATGAAAAAGGCGGGATGAATGCGGTCAATCTGCGGGTGGCTGAACAATACCTGATGGAATTCGGAAAGCTGGCCCATCAGAATAATACGATGATTATCCCGACCAACCTGGCAGACATCAGTGGAATGGTGGGTGCAATTACCACCGTGTTTAAAAAGAGTGAATAAAAAGCAGATTAACAGCCGCCACGCTGACTGAAGAAACAAAATGGGTTTTCATAAAAAAGGCTGACACCCGTCAGCCTTTTATTATTAGAAACCTTTGGAAAACTCCCTGATTTGTCATTCTGATCCCTCCCCTGCAGGAGAAGAATCTACTAAGTCTGTAAATACGAGATATTTCTCCCCGATAAATCGGGGAGAAATATGACAGAACAAGGTAATCAAGGGGTTCTATTATTTAGCATGTAGTCTTTTAAAAAATAGCAGAAAAATTCATTTTTAAGTAAGTATTTTTATTCAAACTTTATGACGGTGAATGCCAGAGGCCGGGTAATTAAATCAATCGAATGACCACCTGCGGCAAATTTTTTAACACAGAGCCTGGTAGGTTCTTCAATTCCCAATTCCTTCGCTGCAATCGGTGTGTATCGGTGGCTAC
>DYOS01000169.1 GCA_020720405.1 Caldithrix sp.
TGCTGCCGGTAATGGCGGCGCAACTGGCGGATAAATTCAAAATAAACAGGGAAGAGCGAAACCAGGGTGACAATGAGCAGGGTCAGGGTCAGGTTATCCTGAAAAGGCGGAATCATACCCAAAAAATAGCCAAGCGAGACATACACCACTACCCAGATCAGACCGCCCAGCGCATTGAATATAAAAAAAACCGGATAGGGCATTTTGGAAATGGCGGCCAGAAATGGGGCAAAGGTCCGGACTACCGGGACAAACCGGGCAATGACAATAAATTTTTCACCATAAATCCGGTAAAAACCATCGGTGTATTTCAGGTATTTGTGGTTTAGATGGAAACTGGCCGGAATCAGGCGCCGGTCGGTTAAACTGCCAAACCAGAAGTTAATATTATCACCGGTAATTGTTGCCAGAACAAGAACAAGGGCAAGCAGCCAGGGATTCATCACACCGCTGGCTGCAAATGCACCTGCTGTAAACAGAACAGAATCTCCTGGCAAAAAAGGAGTGATAACCAGGGCAGTTTCCAGACAGATAATCAGGAAAAGCACCAGGTATATGGCGCTGCCGAATTCAATAAGCATCATCTGTAACTGCTGGTCCAGTTGTAAAATAAACCGCATTCTGCCAGGCCTTATAAATCAATGATTTTAAATGTCTTCCGGGAAGAAAATCTGATAGACTTTATCGGTCAGAATCCGGGCTTCTTTACTGTAAAGGTCGACTTTCCGCTGGTAAAATTCATCTTCCATCAGTTTGTGTGCTTCCTGCCAGGTTTCCCTGGCTTCGAGCTGCTTTAAAAAATCGTCGTACTGACCGGTACTCCGGTCAAATACTTTCCGGACCAATTTTGATTTTTCCGAATCAGTGAACAACTCAACGAGAGCGGTCATATCCTTTCGCCGGCGAAGTCCGATTTCTTTTATTGATCCGCTGACCGGTTCATTCGGTTTATAATCTTCCCGGCGGAAAATAAGGTTTTCCATTTATCTTCTCCTGCTCTTTGATTTTGGTTTGTCTGCGACTTTTACTATGGCAGCTTCTGTCTGCAGATTAACCCTTTCTGTCTTTTTATCCGGTTTTAGTCCCAGATAAAAGCTGTAGAATAGCAGCAGTAATAATCCGCCACCGAAAAGTATGATAAAAAATAGGGCAAATGATTCAGACATCCGATTCTCCTTTGATCATGATAGTTTAGCCGGAGGGTGCAATTTGATTAAAGATGAAAGGGAACAATAAGGCAATGTAAAAACCGCTCTAATTATCCCCGGTTGCACCGCATTCACCGGCAGAAATATGATATTTCAATTCTGGTTTGCCTGGCTGGCAAAAAATACAGGGTGTTAAATTATCCGTCGGAGGTTTGGACGCTTAATGAAAATTTATAAACTGAGATTGGGTGGTTGGCTGTAATATCGTTGTTTTTACGATAATCCATTTTGCTGCGCAGAAAATGCTGCTCCAAAATTTTCTGCTCACCTGCATGAACAAATTTAGCCGGCAGTTCAGGAAAAAATACACCGGCCGGTTGGGTGTAAACCGGGAAACAGGCATTGTAGGCGGCTTCAAAACGTGATAAATCGGACTGGGATAAATCCTGATCCGGCAGGTCGGAAATGATATCCAATCCGCTAAGCGGCAGAAACAACAACTGAGGCAGTAAAATAATCAGCAGCAGCAGTGCTTTCCGTCTTAATTTTGCATTCAATTTATCTTTGCTCCGCACTAACAAATAAACAGTGCAACGATTTTCAATTCCCTGGTTTGCTTTTCTTCCGACCGGTAACTTTTAATTCATCCGAATTGAACTGATTGGTCCGGAAAACGGGTTGTCCCGGTTTTCAGCCCCGGACCGGCAAAACTTAAAGAAAACCGGAAATCAAAGCCATAGGAGGAAAGCCCTATTTTCCTGTGCAAATGAACAAAGTTGTTCAGAAATTCCCTTCTGCGTTTGAAACCATTCACCCGTTTTAAGTAGATTTGCTGCATTCCAAAAAGGAGAAGGTCATGCAATCCGTTAATCCGGCCACTGGTCTTTTAATTCAAACTTACCCGGAGCAATCCAGGGATGAAGTGCAGAATATTATCCTGCAATGTGCCGCGGCATTTTCAACCTGGAAACAAACCGGGTTTGATGAACGGAGCCGGCTTATGTCTCAGGCAGCCGGAGTTCTGCGTCAGCAGCGGGAGGCGCTGGCCCGGCTGATCAGCCTCGAAATGGGTAAGGTTCTTGCCGAATCCCGGGCTGAAATTGATAAATGTGCCTGGGTTTGTGATTATTATGCCGCTCAGGCCGCCACCTTTTTACAGGATGAACCGGTGGCGACGGAAGGGTCACGCAGTTTTGTCAGCTTCAGCCCGCTTGGTGTTGTTCTGGCGGTGATGCCCTGGAATTTTCCATTCTGGCAGGTTTTTCGTTTTGCCGCACCGGCTTTAATGGCTGGCAATGCCGGTCTGCTCAAACATGCTTCCAATGTACCCGGCTGTGCTCTGGCCATCGAACAGGTTTTCCGGCAGGCTGGTTTCCCGGATGATCTGTTCCGTACCCTGATGATTCCGGCTACGGGTGTTGAAGCAGTAATCGAAAATCCGCTGGTCAGGGCAATAACTCTTACCGGCAGTGAAGCCGCCGGCAGCCAGGTTGCCGCAGCTGCTGGTAAAGCAATTAAAAAAACCGTACTGGAACTTGGCGGCTCCGATCCCTTTATCGTCCTCGAAGATGCGGACATCCCGGGCTGTGCGGTAACGGCCGGTCAGGCCCGGATGATCAATGCCGGGCAAAGCTGTATCGCTGCCAAACGCTTTATTATCGTCGAATCCCGGCTCAAAGAATTCGAAACGCTGCAGACCGCCGTAATGCAGGCCATGACCGTTGGCGATCCCCTGGATGAGATAACACAGGTCGGACCGCTGGCCCGTCCCGATCTGCTCGCTGAGCTGCATCAGCAGGTCACGAAATCTGTTGAAATGGGTGCCCGTTTGCTGACCGGTGGCGGAAGGCACGGCACAATCGGTTCCTTTTACCAGCCAACCGTTCTGAGCGATGTCAAAAAAGGTATGCCGGTTTATGACGAAGAGACTTTTGGACCGGTTTCAGCGATTATACCGGTTAAAAACGAGGCGGAAGCCATTGCCGTGGCCAATGATTCCGAATTCGGGTTGGGCGGCAGTGTCTGGACAAATGATATTGACCGCGGCATCCGGGTGGCCCGGCAGATTGAGTCCGGGGCGGTTTTCATCAACGGCATGACAAAATCCGATCCGCGGCTGCCTTTCGGCGGGGTAAAAAAATCCGGTTACGGCCGGGAATTGTCCCATTATGGGATTAAAGAATTTGTAAATATTAAAACGATCTGGGCGGCCTGATTTTCTTACCTTGTCCGGATCGATAAAAATGATGTGACCCCGGAACCTGACCATTCAGATTCAACATCGCAAAAAGAACAGGATAATTATGTCAACTTCACCTTCATTAAAATCAGCCCGTTTAACAAATATTTTTCTCGGGATCATTGTCTCAGCTTTGATTCTTGGTCTGCTTATCCTCGGCCGGCCGATTCTGCTGCCGGTTTTCCTGGCCCTCTTTCTGACTCTGGTGCTCGATCCGCCGGTCAGCTTCCTGCACCGTCATAAATTTCCCATGTGGCTGGCTGTTCTGCTCACTCTGATTCTGGTTTTTACACTGCTTTACCTGTTGGGTTGGATGCTCTACGCCAGTGTGCAGGCTTTTGTGCGAGAGCTTCCGGTTTATCAGACGCAATTCATTCAGTCGCTTCAGAATCTGAATGAGGCTCTGATCCGTTTATTTGGCGACCGGATTAATCTCACCGATTTGAAAAATATTGATTGGCTTTCAACACTGGGTGATTTCTCCCTGGCCGGAAAAATTTTCAGCAGTCTGGGCAGTTTCCTTGGCTTTGTCTTCCAGGCGCTGATGGTTCTTTTGTTGATTGCCTATATGCTTCTGGCTAAAAAAGATATAAGTGAAAAAATCACATCGTCCTTTCCGGCTGGGCAGGCCGATCAGATGACGGCCATAATCCGCACCGTGACTACCCAGGTACAGAAATACCTAAGTGCAAAAACCCTGGTCAGCCTGTTTACCGGTTTGTCCTCATTAATAGTTTTTCTTGTTTTTGGACTGGACTTTGCCATTCTCTGGGCCTTTATTGTTTTCCTGTTGAATTTTATCCCCAATATCGGTTCAATAGTCGCATCGATTCTGCCGGTTTTATTCAGTCTGCTGCAATTCGGATCGGTCACCGTTGCCCTGTGGCTGATGGTTCTGATGATTGTGATCCAACTGATCTGGGGAAATATCGTTGAGCCAAAAATGCTCGGCAGTTCGATGAATCTCAGTCCGCTGATGGTTATTCTGGGTCTGATGTTCTGGGGTTATATCTGGGGTATTGCCGGGATGATTTTAGCGGTGCCGATGATTGCCGCGGCGACCATTATTACCGAAAATATTCCGGCGCTGCGTTTCGTCAGTGTTTTTCTGCGCGGCAGTAATGATAAATAATACGGTGAATTAAAAATCTTTTGTCCACGGAGGCCACGGATAAAAACAGGAATAGGGAATTCGGAACTGGGAATTGAAGAACCCAAGAG
>DYOS01000170.1 GCA_020720405.1 Caldithrix sp.
AGCAAGCAAGCAGAGCCGCGCCCGAAATTCCGTAAAATTCGGGAAAGCCCTTTCAGATTCTTATGCCGGTCGTTCTCCGCCATTATGGCATAAGGAGAGCGGGCGGCGTTTTTTTAAATTCACTTGACTTTTGACGACTTTCAATGGAAAATCAGTTATGGAATTTTTAAACAAAGCAGAAGAAAACCTCACCGCCGCACAGATTTGTTTTGATAACGGTCTTTACAATGCCTGTGCTAACCGTGCATATTATGCGGCACTGCACGCGGCTATTGCGGCTCTTGCCCACAGGGGAATACGGCGGGATAAAATTGATCACGGACAGGTTCAGGCTGATTTCAGCAACGAACTGATTAATCGAAGAAAAATTTATCCTGCAAAACTGAAATCGTATCTGCCTGATATACAATTTGTCAGAAACAAAGCCGATTATACAGATGGAAATGTAGGCAGAAAAGTGGTTTCTCAACTGCTTTCCAAAGTCAGAGAAATGTCCGGGCTGATAGAAAAGGAGGTAACAGATGGTAAATTTTAAACAGAAAGAGCTTATTCAGAATTTTTTTCATTCCATAAAAAATAAATTCCCGGAAGTGGAGTTTGTCAGTGTTACGGAAGGTCCTGAAAATCCTGCTGATTTGTGGCTGAATATCACCGAACCTGATAATGAGGACAGAGAAATTGAGCTGATCGGATTTGCAGGTGAAAAAACAACCGATATTCTGCTTGATTACGGTTACTATATTACCATTATGACAAGACGGAACACAGCAGACATAGGCGGTATGAAATATCACGAAATATTTGTCTGATGAAAGGCGGTGCTTTTATGAATTTCTACGAAGATTTATCAAAGAAAAAGCTTGACTTTTCCAACAAAATCAGATATTTTTCAAGCAAGCAAGCAAGCAGAGCCGCGCCCGAAATTCCGTAAAATCAGGCAAAGCCCTTTCAATTTCATACGCCGGTCATTCTCCGTAGCATAAGGAGAGCGGTCGGCGTTTTTACTTCAGAATCAGTAAGTTTTAAATCGGGAAAAAAACAAAACCGGAGGAGGCATCAATAAGAAAATCACTCGGAATTTTGGCAGTTTTTTTGGTTATGGTAACAGCGGTTGTGAATGTACCGTCTGTGTATGCGGATGTGTTTGTTGCGAATGGAAATGGAAACAGCATAACGGTTTATAACGATTCGGATACCGGCAATGTCACGCCCATAAGAACCATCACCGGCGCAAGTACCGGCTTGAACATGCCGCGATCTGTGTTTGCCGATGCAGGTTATCTGTATGTGGCGAATGCTGGCGGCAGCATTACGGTCTATAATCTGACGGATAACGGCAATGTGGCTCCGCAGAGAACCATCTCCGGCGCAAATACCGGCTTGAACAGTCCGTATGGAATTTTTGCCGATGCAGGTTATCTGTATGTGACGAATGCTGGCGGCCCCAGCATTACGGTCTATAATCTGACGGATAACGGCAATGTGGCTCCGCAGAGAACCATCTCCGGCGCAAATACCGGCTTGAACAGTCCGTATGGAATTTTTGCCGATGCAGGTTATCTGTATGTGACGAATGCTGGCGGCCCCAGCATTACGGTCTATAATCTGACGGATAACGGCAATGTGGCTCCGCAGAGAACCATCTTCGGCGCAAGTACCGGATTGAGCAATCCGGAAGGAATTTTTGCCGATGCAAGTTATCTGTATGTGACGAATTATTCCGTCAACAGTATTAGGGTCTATAATCTGACGGATAACGGCAATGTGGCTCCGCAGAGAACCATCTCCGGCGCAATGATCAATCCGCATGGAATTTTCAAGGCGGCATTATCTCCTGCCGTAACGTCCGTGAGTTCTACGACGGCCAACGGTTCTTATGCTTCGGGCGCAGTCATTCATGTCACCGTCACCTTTTCACAGGCGGTGAACGTAACCGGCACACCGCAGCTCACACTGGAAACCGGCACAACAGATGCGGTCGTGAATTACACATCCGGCTCAGGCACAGCCACGCTGACTTTTGATTACACGGTTTCTCCCGGTGATACCAGCGCGGATCTGGATTATACTTTAACCTCTGCATTGAGCGGCGGAACCATAAAAGATACGGCTACCGGCACAAAAGATGCCATTCTGACCCTGCCCGCTCCGGGTGCGGCAAATTCGCTGGGCGGAAGCAAAGCCATTGTGATTGACACAACAGCCCCGACCTTGGCGGAAGTTACCGCAGTCCCCGCAACGACCAATGACGCCACGCCGGATTATACGTTTTCAAGCAGCGAGGCAGGCACAATCACATACACCGGCGACTGCTCCTCTGCCACTACGGCAGCGGTAAGCGGCAGCAATACCGTAACCTTCATCACCCTGAGCGCAGGAGCGCACAGCAACTGCAAAATCAGGGTAACTGACAGCGCGGGCAATGCGTCCGCCGATCTTGCGGTGAGTTCATTCACTGTTGATACCGTTGCGCCGACAGTAACGATCAATCAGGCAGGAGCGCAGGCAGACCCGGCAACCGCTCCGCCGATAAATTTCACGGTAGTTTTCAGCGAAAGCGTAACCGGCTTTGACGATGCCGATGTAACTCTGAGCGGAATTGCGGGCGCAACCGGAACTGTAACCGGCAGCGGCACGACTTACAACGTGGCGGTTTCCGGCATGACGGCAGCAGGAACGCTCACAGCGACTATCGCTGCCGGTGTTGCCGCAGACAGCGCAGGCAACGGCAATGCGGCTTCGACTTTTACGGATAACGCAGTTATCTACTCACCGCCTCCGGCTTCGGTGGTTTCGATCAACCGGGCAGGAACGGATCCCACGAATGCGGTGAGTGTTACGTTCACCGTAACTTTCAGCGAAAGCATGAGCGGCATTGACATCGCAGATTTCGCGCTCGCGCTGACCGGCACTGCATCCGGCACAATCGCTTCGGTTTCCGCCGCATCCGGCACAAGTATTACCGTAACAGTGAACTCCGTCACCGGAGACGGCACGCTGGGTCTGAATCTCACAGACAATGACAGCATTGTCAACGGAATGAGCGTTCCTCTCGGCGGCGCAGGCGCAGGCAACGGAAATTTCACAACAGGTCAGACTTACACAGTTGACAGGGTTGCGCCGACCGTAACAATCAATCAGGAATCATCACAGGCAGACCCGGCAAACAGTTCGCCGATAAATTTCACGGTCGTTTTCAGCGAAAGCGTAACCGGCTTTGACGCTGCCGATGTAACTCTGAGCGGAATTGCGGGCGCAACCGGAACTGTAACCGGCAGCGGCACGACTTACAACGTGGCGGTTTCCGGCATGACGGCAGCAGGAACGCTCACAGCGACTATCGCTGCCGGTGTTGCCGCAGACAGCGCAGGCAACGGCAATGCGGCTTCGACTTTTACGGATAACGCAGTTATCTACTCACCGCCTCCGGCTTCGGTGGTTTCGATCAACCGGGCAGGAACGGATCCCACGAATGCGGTGAGTGTTACGTTCACCGTAACTTTCAGCGAAAGCATGAGCGGCATTGACATCGCAGATTTCGCGCTCGCGCTGACCGGCACTGCATCCGGCACAATCGCTTCGGTTTCCGCCGTATCCGGCATAAGCATTACCGTAACAGTGAACACCGTTACCGGAGACGGCACGCTGGGTCTGAATCTGATCGATGATGACAGCATCACAAACAGCATGAGCGTCAAGCTCGGCGGCACAGGCACAACAGGCGCGGGCAACGGGAGTTTCACGGGACAGACTTACACGATTGATCATACGGCTCCGACCGTTGTTCTTTCCAGTACTGCCACGGATCCCACCGGCAGTTCGCCGTTCAGCGTAACCGCGACATTCTCCGAATCCGTAACCGGCTTTGTGATCGGCGATATTGCCGTAGGCAACGGTTCTGCGGGCAATTTTTCAGGATCGGGAACAACCTACACATTTGACGTAACGCCTGCGGGAGACGTCGTGGTAACGGTGAATGTTGCGGCAAATGCGGCTCAGGACAGTGTCGGAAACAACAGCACCGCCGCAACTGCGCTGACCCGGACTTATGACCACACACTGACGGCTCCCGCTTACGGCTCAAGCGCCCTGCTCCCGGCAGCACAATCCCTGTAGGAACGGCAACAGTCGGTTCTTCTGTCAGCAGCACACTGGCTGTCAGCGAGACCAGCAATGCAGCCCTGAATGTTACGAGCCATGTTCTCGGCGGTATGAATCCGGGTGATTTCAGCGTAACACCGGCAACTCTGAGTATTGCAGACGGCGGCGCGGCGAAGAATCTTACAATTCATTGCACGCCTTCTGCTGTCGGACTGAGAACAGCGACATTGACAGTGAATCACAATGCCGGAGCTGCGGCAGCTTACACGCTGGAATGCACCGGCACAGCAACGCCTCCGCCTGTAACAGCAGGCGTAACTCTGACAGGCATCGGCAGCATAACCGGCAGCACGGTTCTTGCCACCGGAAATGCAACCGGAGCGGGCATAGGTGAACGCGGCTTTTACTGGTGGATTCCGCCGACCACCGCAACCCACTTCGGCGGCTCCG
>DYOS01000036.1:0-23653 GCA_020720405.1 Caldithrix sp.
AAAAGATTATCCGGATACCAGGCTGGAAAGGTATTTATCCACATCGAGATAAAGAACGGTCAGACCGATAAAATTGATAAAGCCATGGGTAAATACGTTGACCCAGATATTTTTTTTATTACGGATAAAAATTGCGCCCAGCAGAACCGCAATCAACCCGGTGCTGATTACCCCGCTCCAGCCCTGGTAAAGATGACTGAATCCAAAAATCAGTGAACTTAGGCCAAGTCCAGCCAGATTACCGCTGCGCTCGTTGCTGAAAAGCAGTGCAATGCGGGTGATAAAAAAGCCGCGGAACAGCATCTCCTCTAAAAACCCGCCAACAACCCAGCCGATTAACAGCCAGGTAAGGTAAACATTCAAGTTGCCTCGGATAGTATCGAAATCCGACAGGTCAATGGGTGAACCGGTTATCCGCTCAATCAGTCCGTTGAAGAAAACTTCAAAACTTATTTCGATGGCAAAGGCCAGAACAAACGCCGTGGCGATAGTTTTAAGCCAGTTGACCGGACGCCGGAAACCGATGGAAATCCAGCGTGCCCGGCGGTTTTTGGTTAGCATTACATAAATTAAAACAATGATAAATGAAATCAGAACCCCAAGGGAGGGGAAAGCCGGTGTAATAATAAGACAAACCAGCAGAAGTACTAATTCGGTGAGGCTGATGCGCTCAGTGAGTTTTATTTTAGCCCCATGTTGTTTGGATTTTCAGCCCATTGACGCGGTATATAGTTCTTTCTTCAGAATATTTTCAAAAAAATGCCGGGTATTTTGGCGGCAGGCAGTCCAGCCTGCCACTGCCGGATCATCAACCGCTCGTATCCTTTCAGGGCAGTACGGCCGTATAGTGAAACCGGGTCAGCCCGCCGGCAGTGCTGAGCCAGAGGTAGCTCCCATCGATATCGATATGATACACCTGGTTAGCAGCAAGTCCGTCGGCGGTAGTGGCCAGGTACCAGAAATCCCGGCCGGCGTCGTAGCTGAGCAGACCCCGCTCGCAGGCAAACCAGGTCATATTTCCGGTCTGGACGATATCATAAATTGATCCGGTGGAAGCAGTAAGAATTCCGGTAAAAGAACGGAATTTTCCGCTAACCAGATTATACAATATTACGCCATACTCCCCGGCCAGCCATAGCTCGTCGCCGCTGCGTTCCAAAGCGGTGAAGCCGATGTCCGGAATGGCGCTGTTTATTTCAACCAGGCCAAAGCGGCCGTTCAGAAGATCAAAGCGATACAGACCGCGGTTTGTAGCCAGAAAAATTTCGCTGCTGTCCGGCCCGAAGGCTAACTGGTGAATCCGGGCATTATCAAGCCGGTTATCTTCCGGCTCACTAACATGGCTGTCACCGGGAAAATACCAGTTCAATCCGCCGGAAGTGGCGATCCAGACCCGGTCTGTTCCGGGTAAAAGGTCATTGATCTGATCGGATTCCAAACCCTGGGCGCCGGTGAACGATGTCCATGCGTTGTCGTCGAGGTTAAGAACAACCAGACCGCCATCCGTACCAAAGCAGACCGAAGTTCCAAGATGATCAACCACCCGTAATTCATCGTTGTAAATCTGCGGAATATATCCAGCCGGAAAATTTGTCCATTGTCCGCTGACGAAGTCCCACAAACCGAAACCGTGCTGACGCTGATCGACGGCCGGTCCTCCAGTGAACAGAGTATCACCATAAAACAGAAGATCGCGGGTGCGCACAGCCGGCGGTGCCGGATTGATCAGTTCCAGAAAATTTTCATCGGTTTTTCCGCTGCCGAGATAGGGCCCGTCGGTCCCGATCCAAACCCGGCGCCAGCGGTCAGCAACCCGGTCGGTCAGTGTGAAACTGCGGTTCAGATCATCAATAATGGTTTGGGGTGATCGGAAATGAAAGGTGCGCCGGGTGAAAAAATCGGGCAGCTCACTGTCGGTTGGCCGGTAATATTCAGGAAATGGACTGCCGCTGAAATTGACAAAATCGGCGATAGCAGACTCATCCGGTTTGTGTTGTCCCGGCGCTGCACCGGAAACCGGCTCCCAAAAGCCGCGGGCCCGGTTATACACATCTGTGCCGGCCGGCGTAACCGCATACAGCCGGTTTGTAGCCGGGTTATGGCTGATTTTTAAAATCTGGTTACTGCGCAAACCGTTGCTGGTTGTAAAAGGCAGATCCCAGAATTTTTCATAAAGGTGATAACGTAAAATTCCGCCACTCGCCGTACCAAACCAGACATAATCCGGATCAATTTCAACCGAGTTCACTTTTCCGACCGGACAGAAGGAAACCCAGTCCTGCGGATCGTACCGGCTAAAGCGGTCGAAATCGATTTTATGAATGATCTGACCCGGCAGAAGGGCAACGGAAGCAAACAGGATGACAAGAAATTTAAGCATAGCGCGCCGCGAGCTCCTCAATTTTAGCCTGGTTGGCCAGGGCAAATTTTATCTTCAGATAACAGTATTCTTCATCAAAATGTCGTTCCAGAACCTGGCCGAGATTATAAAACAGGTGTTCTGCCGCGCCCTTGCTGAATTTCAACCGGATTTCCCGGATGCGGTACGACTGGTCGATAATCTCAATAATGTTTTGCTTCAGCTGCGCTAAACCCACGTTCCGCTGTGCGGAAATGAACTGGGCGTGAGGATATTCGGCGTGCAGCAACTCAACCGTGTGCTTGTCTTTGAGCATATCGATCTTGTTGAATACCAGCATGGCCCGAAAAGTTTCCGTACTCAGGCTGGAAACCAGATCGCTGACGACATGAATGTGTTCGGCCAGATGCGGATGGGTGCTGTCAACGACATGAATCAGCAGATCAGCTTCCAGTGTTTCAGCCAGGGTGGTGCGGAAAGAAGCGATCAGGTGATGCGGCAGTTTGCGGATAAAACCAACCGTATCGCTGATCAGAATAGCCTGTTCGGTATTGAGCTGCAGGCGTCGGACCGTTGTATCAAGCGTGGCGAATAATTTATCTTCAATCAGCACATCGGCCTTGGTCAGCGCTTTCATCAGAGTTGATTTTCCGGCGTTGGTATAGCCAATCAGCGCAGCCCGGAAGAGGTCTCCACGCTGCTGACGCTGGGTGATCCGCTGTTGGTCGATTTTTTCTAATTTATGTTTGAGACTGGCAATGCGGGTGCGCACCAGGCGGCGGTCTGTTTCCAACTGGGTTTCGCCGGGGCCTTTTGTAAAAACGCCGCCGACTTGCCGTGAGAGGTGCGACCACTGCCGGGTCAGACGGGGCAGGAGATAATTGAGCTGGGCCAGTTCAACCTGGGTTTTAGCCTCCATGCTTTGGGCATGGCTGGCAAAGATATCAAGAATCAGTGCGGAACGGTCGATCACTTTCGTATCGATAGCCGTCTGTAGATTGCGGACCTGGGCCGGGGAGAGTTCATCGTCAAATATGATGGAATCGATTTCCAATTCCTCGGCCAGCAGGCGGACCTCTTCCACCTTGCCTTTACCGATAAATGTGGCCGCATCCGGTTTATCCCGCTCCTGGATAACGGTTTCGATCACTTCGGTTCCGGCGGTTTCAGCCAGCGCCTGCAGCTCGCGCAGGTGATCTTCGGCATCCCAACGATTGATCTGCGGCCCGCTGATACCGACCAGCAGAACGCGCTCGGCTCGGTCTTCAAATTGATTTATTTTTTTCTTCTCAATCATAGATTCCAGTTTGGTTGATTAGGTCTGCAAAATTAAGGAATTCCCGGACAAATGCCATGAGTGGATTTTCAGAGCGGAGCGGCCTGGAAGTTAAAAATATTGCTTTGATAAAATAACCAACCTGATTAATTCATGAATTTGGGCTAAAAGAACCACTTGATTTTTATGGATTTTGGTCCAAAAAAAATCATTTATGAATAATTCAGGTTAAGTACACTTACTTAACAAAAGAGTTCAGTAAATGTACCCGATTCATATTATCCGTGGTCAATAGATCATCTCTCAAACAGACTCTTTCTCTACCCGCCACAGCACAAACATTTCCGCTGCTAACATCAGTACAGCCAGAATCAGCAGCCAGTAACTGATTTCCAGTCCCTGCCGCTTTTCTTTGAGCTGCTTTTGCAGACCGGTTTCATCCTGCCAGACCAGTTCATCAAAACCATGCTGCGCCAGATCGGTCAGGGGTTGACGCAGTTCATCCGCCGGTAGATTCACGCTGACCAGGCTGAGGATATCTTCACCGCGTCGTAATTCATACTGACCAGCTTGGCCGATCGGCGCGGTGCGCATCAAAAGCCGTCCGCTGTAAGCCGCTTCGGGAACCGGATCACCGCTTTCGGCAGCAGGGCCAAAATATAAAGTCTCCGGCCACCATTCGGGGCGAATTGGTAACATGGCCGGCTGACCACAGACAATTTGCAGCGGTGGCCCGTTTTGATCCGCAGCGGAGATAATATCGATCAACCGGCTCATCAGCGGCACAAAACCGGGATTCACGGCCAGATTGGACCAATCATCATGCAGGCTGGTGTTGACCACAAAAATTTGACCGGAGCGGATGAGAAAAGGTTGGCTATTGCCAAGCTCAATTATTTGCCCGGCGCTTTCCGGCCATTGAAAATATTGCCGCAGGCGGATAGCCGGTTCAGCCGGTAAACTCAGGTCTAACCCGGATTGGATGGCACTGACCGGTAAGGTGATAAAACTGCCTTCGGCCAGTTTAACCAGTTCCGCGGCACGGAACGATTCCGGTACGGGCAGGGCTGCTAAGCACCGGTTCAGTGTTTCGGCCCGGGCGGCGGATGAAGGTATCATCAGCAGTGCCGCGCCTTTCAGCATGGCGGTCTGAACTGCCGGTTGAAGAACAGAAATCTCGTCGCCGATAATCAGCTCTGGCGCATCGGGACGGAGATCGATCAACCGGCTGCGCAGGAAAACCTGGCTAAGGATGGCCAGCGGCTGGTTATCTTCACTGAGTACAAATTGGACCCGGGGTAAAGGTCGGGCATAAAAATTCAGATAGTAGCGGTTATCTTCAGCTAAATCATCTTCTTCCAGCTCAAAACTAACCCGTTTCCAGCCGCTGTCAGCTTCACTGATCCGGAAATCGGCCAGTGCGGTTTGACCAGGGCTCACTTCCAGGCTTTGCATGGCGCGGCGCGAATCGTTTAGAAATAAATGGACAGTTGCGGTCAGGTTTTCGCTGTAATCATTCCTGATACGGCAAAACAGGTGCAGTGGTCTACCGGACCTGAAAACGCGGTTTTCAATCCAGGCCGAATCTATGCCCAGATTGTTTAGCGCCCCCGGCTGACCGCTGCGGATAAACCAGGCCTGCTCGGCCAGGGCGCGCAGCGAATCGGTTAATTCTGCGCTAAAAACCGAACCGCTCAGGCGCTGATCGCTGATAAAATACAATTCGGTCTGGGCTGCCGGATTGCTTTTGAACCAGTCCTTTAATTGCTGATACAGGAGTTGCGGCGGGAAGGAGGCCGGCTGAATCTCGGCCTGATGTGCCTTTAAAGTGAACGGGAAGGTTTGTTCCACCAGACGGCCATTCTGTGTGGCAGCCAATAAAATCCGGTCAGCCCGGCCAAAACTGTTCAGAATATGCCGGGTTTGTTCCCTGCTGATCCGGACCAGATCCTGCTGCCCGGGTGTGGCCTGCATGCTGAAAGAATTATCGAGTATTATGGCTGCATTTATGCTTTGGGTGCTATCGCCGGACTTGAAAGTTGGTAAAACCGGCCGGCTCAGGTAGAGGATCAGAAAAATTACGAACAGGGTGCGGAAGAGCAGAATCAGCCATTGGTAAAACCGGATCCGCCTGATCTGCTGTTTTTCCAGTTTTTTCAGAAAACGCAGCGAGCTGAACTCGATCCGTTTCAGACGCCGCCGTGAAAGGAAGTGAATTATAATGGGCAGGGCTGCGGCAGCCAGTGCGCCAAGAATATAGGGGTTCAGAAACTGGAACATAAGATTCCGGTGCCGGATGGATTAAATTTATAGGTAGTAAATTTCATGCCTGGTCAGATCCGCATCCGGAAGCCATGCCATCCGGTAAAATTTTTACCGCCGGTGGTAAAGGGTAAATATTTGTTTGAGCTGAAACCGGGAGCACAAATCCTCAATGCAGGCAGATATTTTGATTGTTTTAGCTGAAAATATCGAATAAATACCGGTCTTTCAACGACAGTAACATAATTGGGATGGGTGAATGGAGCCGTACACAATTCTGGCCGATTATTACGACCGTTTTATGGAGCATGTGCCTTACGAGGACTGGGCCGAATATATCTCCGAAATTATAGCTGAATTTCATCCGGCGGCGAAAAGAATTCTTGATCTCTCCGCCGGTACCGGCTCCTTTATCTCGCACTGGCCGGAGAATTCCTTTGACTGGCTGGCTGCCGATTTGATTCTGCCCATGATCCGGCGCTGCCGGCAGAAGAATCCTGCGGTTCCGGTGCTGGTCACGGAAGCCGCTCAACCGGCGCTTCGCCCGGGCCGCTTTGATATTGTTTTGTTTTTATATGATTCGATCCATTACCTGCTTAGCGAAGATGAAGTTAGCCGGCTTTTAAAATCTACCCATAATCTTTTGCGCTCCGGCGGTCTGTTGATTTTTGATGTGGTCACCCCGCAGGCCTGTCAGCGTGAGTTTGGCAATTATTCTGAAATCGAATGGTTTGACGATATCGAAATTCAGCGTCACAGTTGGTTTGAGACCGAAACAAAGAAGCAGTTCACCCGCCTGAATTTCAAGCTCGAAGACGGATCGGGCGAAGAACTCCACATCCAGCAGATTCGGGCGGTGAGCGAGTGGGACAGAATTATCGGTGCCACAACCTTTGAAACGGTCGGCAAATTTGATAATTTTACCTTCGACCCGGTTAACCGGCGCACCGACCGCGTTCACTATGTGCTGAAAAAAATATGATTGAATTCTATAACGTACATTTCTCGATTAGCAATAAACAAATCATCCGCGATGCTTCACTGCGTATTCTGAAAGGGGAATTTGTTTACCTGACCGGGATCAGCGGGGCCGGAAAGTCATCTATCCTGCGCCTGATTTATATGGATGATCTGCCGGACAGTGGTATGATCGTTGTCGAAAAATACAGCACTGCGAAAATCAAACTGAGCGAAATTCCCTATCTGCGGCGCAAGCTCGGTGTCATTTTTCAGGATTTTAAACTGCTCAAAGACCGCACAGTTTTTGAAAATGTCGCCTTTGCCATGCGCGTTACCGGGGCAAAGAGCCGGGATATTAAACGGCGGGTGATGAAGGTGCTGGCCGAAGTGAATCTGGGACATATGCGCAATCAGTTCCCGGATCAGCTTTCCGGCGGTGAACAGCAGCGGGTGGCCATTGCCCGGGCTATCGTCAATAATCCGCTGATCATCCTGGCCGATGAACCGACCGGTAATCTCGATTACCAGAACTCACGGGATATAATGGAAATTCTCGAGCGCATTAACAGACAAGGCACGGCGGTATTAATGGCTACCCATAACCGGGAGATTCTGAAGGAATTTCCGCACCGCTCGCTGGAAGTGAAAGAAGGGCGGGTTATCGGTTTATGAGTGTCTGGTTTAGTATTCAGGAAGGTCTGCGCGGCTTTTCCCGGGCCCGCATGGCATCCGTTATCAGCATCATTTCCCTTAGTGCAGCCCTGTTTCTGATTGCATTTTTTTTGATCGTTTCGCTGAATATGCAGGCCTGGATCGGTGAGTTCAGGCAGAAAATCGAAATAGAGGTATTTTTAGAGCCCTATCTGGAAGATGTAAAAATCAGAGCATTGGAGCAGGAAATAAGGGCTTTCCCCGAAGTAAATGTGGTTGAAATTATTTCCCGTGAAAAAGCCGCCCGGCGTTTTCAGGAAGAATTCGGGCGCAGTGTTTTTGAAGTTTTAGAAGACAATCCCCTGCCGCCTTCACTGGTTATCCGGCTCCGGGAAAATTACCGTAATGCGCCGGCTGTTACGGCTCTTTCTGCAAAAATCGGCCGCCTGGCGGAAGTTACCGATGTGGTTTATCAGCGGGAATTACTCAATATTATCGATCATTATCTGCGTTTGATCTATCTTTCGATTCTGGGTGTCGGTCTGCTGCTGCTACTGATTGCCCTGGTTTTAATCTTCAATACCATTCGACTGACTATTGCCGCCCGGCGCGACAGCATCACCATTATGCAGTTGGTTGGGGCAACGCGGGGCATGGTCCGCCGTCCGTTTGTTATTGAAGGATTTTTACAGGGGTTAATTTCTGCCCTGATCGCGGTCGGCCTGGTTTACCTGCTGGTTCATTTGACCCGTTACTTTTTGCCTGTTGTTTTTCTGCGCTGGGAAATTCCGGCTATTATTACTGCACTCGGTTTATTGATGGGTATGCTTTCGAGCCGCATCAGCGTTAATAAATACCTGTAACTTACCAGCTTCCACTTAATCCAATCCGGAAGGTTCAGGGCGGAGAAATTGAAATCTGCAGAAAGTTTACTTTTGGCGTTTCCTTAGCGGCAGAGCAGGGAATTAAAAACAGGAACACACGACTCTCAACTTTAAATAATCCGGGTTTGCCGGTCTAAAATTGCTGTCTAATAACAGCTTAATTGCAATACGGATGGCTCAGGGATAAATTCCGCCGTTATTTATCACTGGCCATAAAACAGGATAATCGGGCATTGCAGTGACCGGATGTTATAACATTTGGTCATCATGATGACCTCAGGGCTTAAAATGATTACCAGAATTTTAGAACAAACCATCAGAGAGAAGCTAAATACTGGAAAAGCGATTGTATTGGTTGGGGCCCGACAAGTAGGGAAAACGACACTTATCCGTAAAATTCTGGATGGCATCGACTATCTGTTCCTCGATGCTGATGACCCGATCATCAGAAATATGATGACTCACCCAAATACAGAACAAATCCGGTCTATTCTCGGTGGGAAGACAATTGTATTTGTGGATGAGGCTCAGAGAATCCCCGGTATAGGTCTGACTTTGAAGATCATTACCGATCAATTTAAGCAGGTTCAGTTACTGGTCAGTGGTTCATCTTCGTTCGATCTGGGCAATGAACTGAATGAACCATTAACGGGCCGGAAATGGGAATATGAACTGTTTCCCGTCTGTTGGGAAGAGTACGAGAATTATGTTGGCCATATAAAATCTGAGCAGCAGTTGGAAAGTCGTCTGCTATTTGGTTTTTATCCGGAAGTGATCAATAATCAGGGCAACGAGAAAGACACCTTAAAAAATCTTCTGAGTAGTTATCTTTACCGGGATATATTGGCCTTCTCTGAGCTGAGAAGACCGGAAGTGCTGGATAAACTATTGCAAGCCCTGGCCCTTCAGGCAGGCAATGAGGTTAATTATAATGAGCTGTCACAAATTGTTGGCATCAATAAAATAACTGTTCAGAAATATATTGAAATATTAGAAAAAGGATATATCATTTTCCGGCTGCACAGCTTTAGCCGGAACTTAAGGAATGAGATTAAACAAAGCCGTAAGATTTATTTTTATGATAATGGTATCCTGAATATGATTATTGGCAATTTTAATCCACTGGAATTAAGATCGGACAAGGGCGCTTTATGGGAAAATTTTTTAATTTCCGAGAGAAAAAAGCAAAATATCACGAAAGGCACCTTTG
Organism: Caldithrix sp.; assembly: GCA_020720405.1. Taxonomy (GTDB): domain Bacteria; phylum Calditrichota; class Calditrichia; order Calditrichales; family Calditrichaceae; genus DYOS01. The sequence continues at coordinate 9,603 of DYOS01000036.1, forward strand.
CACGAATGTATTTTTGGAGAACCAGGCAGCAACAGGAAATTGATTATATAGAGGAAAAAAATGGTGCAGTCACTTGCTATGAAATCAAATGGAACACGAGTAAAATAAAATTTCCCGGCATATTTACCGAAACGTACAAGGCTGACAATTTTCTGATCAATAAAAATAATTTCAGGGAGTTTGTAAAAATTTAAAATAGTGGAACCAGTTCTGACGGCTATTCCAAAATTTAAATAGTTTTATGGAAAAGTTAACCCCAAGAGAAGAAAAATTACTGGCTGCTGTGGTTAAAGCCTACAGCAAGTCAGCTAACCCTGTGCCCTCCTCGTATCTGGCCGAAGTGGTGGATATTGAGATAGGTCCGGCCAGTATTCGCCGTGCCCTGGCCGAGCTGGAAGAAAAGGGATTTCTTTACCATCCGCATACTTCGGCCGGCCGGGTGCCGACTTCGCTTGGCTACCGCTATTTTGTCAATCACCTGCTTTCACCAAGACCGGTCAGTAAACGCGACCGCGATTTGATAAACAGCGTGTTGAATGATTTCACCGGTGATGTTGAATATATCATGGAGCGGGTGGCCGGCGCCCTGGCCGAACTGAGCAATCAGATGGGCATTATCATTGCCCCGAAATTTCTGCAGAACCGCTTTGAGCACATGGAAATGCTGCCGGTCTCTGCCAACCGGATGATGGTTGTCCTGAGTATCCTGGGCGGACAGGTTAAAACCATTCTGATTGAAATGAGGAACCGGATCAGCCGGGAAGATATTAAACGGATCACTCAGAAAATAAATCAGCGCTTTCACGGCCATCCACTTCAGCAGATACGGGAACAGTTTCCCTATTTTATTCACCATCTGCGCCAGGAAAAAGCGGTTTTGGTGCGGCTTCTGGAAACAATGGCTGACCAGATTTTCAACCAAACCCGGGATGCCGGTTACCTGGTGGAAGGCACGCTGAACCTGATGCATCAGCCGGAATTTTCAGAAGTCCGGCAGATCTCAGCTTTGATTGAAATTATTGAAAACAAAGATTACATCATTCATTTCATGGAAAACCGGGAAACGAATGAAGGATTAAATATTACAGTTGGTCATGAACACACAGCCGGACCCATGCAGCGCTGCAGTGTTGTGACTTCAGGTTACAAAATCGGAGAAGCGCCGGGCATTCTTGGTATTATCGGTACCGAGCGAATGGCTTATGAATACATTATTCCACTTATTGATTTTACGGCTCATACCATGAACAAAAAGCTGGCCACCTCCGGATAGAACAGAAAGGAATTCAGAATTATGACTGATGATGTGCAGACAGACATCAAGAAAAATGGCAGGAAAAGCAGGAAAAAACCGGGCCCTGCCGAAAAAACGGAAGAATCTGTTTTTTTAAAAAAGGCCACTGAACTGCAGGAGCAGGTTCAGCAGCTCCAGGAAGAGCGGGATAGGTTAAAAGACCAGTTGCTGCGCACGGCTGCCGAGTTTGAGAATTTTAAACGCCGTTCGGAAAAAGAATTTGTTAACCACTTATCCTGGGCCAATGAGAAACTGATTATCGAACTTTTACCGGTTTTGGATGATCTGGAGCGTTCTCTCAGTCATGCCAAAGAGGAGACCTCCCTCCAGACGATTCTTGACGGTCAGCAGCTGATTTACAAAAACCTGCTTTCCGTACTGACAAAAAAAGGATTAACTGTGATGGAAACCCGGGGCGCGGAATTCGATCCCGAACAGCACCAGGCGCTGATGCAGGTGGATAGTGCAGATTTTGCCAGTGGTACGGTGACCGGTGAACATCTCAAAGGATATAAATTAAACGATAAGGTGATCCGGCATGCTCAGGTGCTGGTCGCAAAATAAGGCAGAAACATGGCTCAGAAACGTGATTACTATGAGGTGCTTGGAGTATCCAAAGACACCCCGAAAGAAGAAATAAAAAAAGCTTACCGCAAGCTGGCTATCCAGTTTCACCCCGATAAAAACCCGGGGGATAAAACCGCCGAACAAAAGTTTAAGGAAATTGCCGAAGCCTATGCCGTGCTCAGCGATGATGAAAAGCGTCGCCAGTACGACCGCTTTGGTCACGCCGGACCGACAGCCGGCGGGTTTGGCGGTTATGATATGAGCGGCGGATTCGATATTACCGATGCCCTGCGTCAGTTCATGGAACAGGGCTTTGGATTTGGCGATATTTTCAGCGGCATGGGTTCTGGTGGCGGACGCCGTTCACGGCAATCCAATCGCCGCGGTTCAGACCTGCAGGTAAAACTGAAGCTGGACCTGGAAGAAATCGCCACCGGCGCCACAAAAAAAATTAAAGTCGGAAAATTCGTCCCCTGCGATGAGTGCAATGCCGCCGGTTCAGCCAGATACAGCAAAACCGTGGCCTGCCCGGTTTGTCATGGCAGCGGGGAAATACGGAAAGTATCACAATCCCTTTTTGGACAAATGATAAATGTTACCACTTGTCACCGCTGCAACGGGGAAGGGCAGATTATTGAGAATCCCTGCCATGCCTGTAATGGAGATGGCCGGGTCAAAGGCAGCAAAACTATAGACATCAATGTTCCGGCCGGAGTTTCCAGTGGGAATTATATACCGCTGCAAGGCGAAGGCAATGCTGGTCTGCGCGGCGGTCAGCCCGGCGATCTGATTGTTTATATCGAAGAAAACAAGCATGATATATTTGAGCGGCGTGAGGATGATGTGTTGATGGTACTGCCGATCAGTTTCCCGGATGCGGCCCTCGGCGCCTCAGTAAATATCCCGACTCTGACCGGTAAGGCGAGTATTAAAATTGCCCCCGGAACCCAATCCGGAAAGGTATTAAGATTGCGCAATAAGGGCATTCCACATCTTCATGGCACCGGCATTGGCGACCAACTGGTTCAGGTTCAGGTTTATGTTCCGACGCGTCTGAGCGAACGGGAGAGCAAGCTGCTGCAGGAACTGGCCGGAAGCGGCAACCTGCAGCCGGGCGATGATCAGGATAAATCGGTTTTTGAAAAATTTAAAGAAGCGCTGAACTTTTAAACTGTTTTCAGGGCCGGGCCAGTCCGCCCGGCCCAAATCAGAAAGTTTGAGACATGAAATTTCCGGAATTGACCCGTCTGGAAAAACAAGCGCTGATCATTATCAGCGGATTGATCCTGCTCAGTTTTCTTTTCCAGTTTTTTAAACTTGACCGTTCCAATCCAACCCTTTTTGATTACTCATTGCCGGATAGTGTTTTTCGGGTCAGGGCAGCTGACACCGCCAATTCTGTCGTTCATCAGCCGCTTCGGGACGGGAAACCGCGCGCAGTCGTGTACCCGGTAAAGGCAAAACAGGAGCTGCGCTCTGCCTCCATCGATCTTAACCGGGCCTCAAAAACAGAGCTTCAAAAATTACCGGGTATCGGGCCTTCGACCGCCCAGGCTATTATAGATTTTCGGGAAAAGAACGGTCCCTTCCGCACCATGGATGATTTGGACCGGGTACCGCGAATCGGCAAAAAAACTATTGAAAAATTATCACCCTTTATCCGGATCGATAAAGACACAACAAAGGCGGATTAGTTTTTTTGTACGGTGCTGTCATTAACAAACCTCACTTTTATCTAAGCCGCTTTCGGTTATTCCAAAACACAGAGCATGCAGCTTGGCAAGCAGAGTTTTCAACCAATAAGCGGAATGAAGTAATAATAATAATCCGGGGCTGGTTTCAATCATGTTTTTAATAAGATGTGTGGCTATACTTTTAGCAAAATTAAATCTTTTTTTAAAAACGGCCTTTATAGAGGATGGCTTTGGCCACAACCCAGGCCTTTTCTTCTCCTGCCAGATGCCGGATCAGATTTAGTGTAAATGGAATAGCCGTGCCAACACCCCGGCTGGTGATAATGTTTTTATCTTCGACCACGCTGCTCACCGAATAATAAGCTTTATTGAAACTGCGGGCATCCGCCGGATAACTCGTAACCGTTGTCTCTGATATAATGCCGGCCTTATTCAGGATGGTCGGTGCAGCGCAAATAGCACCAAGCAATTTTTTATCCTTATGAAATTCCTGAACCAGTTCAATAATTTCCCTGGAATTTATAAGGTTGTCCGTTCCAGGTCGGCCACCAGGCAGAACCAGGGCATCAAAATCAGCGCTGAGAATAGATTTAATATGGCGATCGGTTTTAATGGTGATACCGTGACTGCCCTTTTCAAAATCGGCCTGAAGCCCGGCTATAGTTACACCTATTTCCGCACGGCGCAATAAATCGATGATTGTTACCGCTTCAATTTCTTCGAACCCGGATGCCAATACAACCAATACCCTAACCATTTCAACCTCCAGAAATTAGACCATTGAAAACCTGACTATCCGTCTTTACTTTTTAACAAAAACGAGAATAATGTGCAGGCTTATTTTATTTCCGACTTACATATCGGCGCTAACCAGTCAAATGTTGAGTTCGAACGGCAAAAATTTATCCTGTCTTTCCTGCGGCAGATAAAGGAAAACGCCACTCATCTCTTTATTGTCGGTGATCTCTTCGATTTCTGGTTTGAGTATAAACAGGTGATCCCCAAAAAGTATTTTAGATTTCTGGTGCTTTTTGATGAAATGATTCAAAACGGTATTAAAATTTACTACCTGGCCGGTAATCATGATTTTGCACTCGGCCAGTTTTTTAAAAACGAATTAGGTATCGGGACTTTCCAGGATCATTTTGAGATTGAGCTGTCCGGCCGGCGGTTTTTTCTTTTGCATGGTGATGGAATCGATTCCGGTGACCGCGGTTATCGTATTCTGAAACGCATTCTGCGTAATCCGACCAATCAAAAGTTATTTAGACTAATTCACCCTGATCTTGGTATTCCTCTGGCCCGGCTGATTTCCGGCTCGAGCCGGCATTATTCGCAGCGCATGCCTCCCAAAAATGAACAGGATTATTATCGTTTTGCCGAGGCAAAATTTACTGAGGGATTTGATTATGTAATTATGGGTCACCGCCATAATCCGCTTATTCATAGGGTTGGAGATCACCTTTACATCAATCTCGGTGACTGGCTGGTAAATAATACTTATGCCCTGTTTGACGGTAGCAATCTGAATCTGCATTACTATACAAAATAAAAAAGGCTGTCCCGGAAGGAACAGCCTTTATATTTGACTTACAAATTCTGGTTATTTAACCAGAGTCATTTTCCTGGTCTGTTTGAAATTACCATAACGCAGTTCATACACATAAACACCGCTGGCAGCTTTTACACCAGATTCATTTGTTCCATCCCAGGCCATCTGATGATCACCACTGATATATAATTCATTATTGATCAGAGTTTTAACCTTTTGACCCAATGAATTATACACAATCAGACTGATCTGTTTGTTGATGGGCAGGAAGAACTGAATGTTGGTGGTCGGGTTGAACGGATTCGGGTAGTTCTGTTCCAGACGATACATATCCGGGGAAATTACGGTTGCTTCTTTAGCTTCAATACCGGTATAGAGCGTATTGGACTCAAGAAAGCGGATGGAAATACGGTTTGGCTCCAGAACATTATAAGTTTCAGCAAAATATTTGAGGGAATCGGCATTCCAGGTATTTACGGTGACAGCAACACTATCCAGCCAGGTCTGGCTGGGCATAATAATATCCTGATAACCGTCGCGGTCAGCATCGGTGTGCTGGCAGTACAATTTCATGGCGATAGTACCACCATCAAAATTTTCCGTATAGGTATAAGCGGTGTCGCGGGTGCCCAGCGAGTCGGTGATGGTCATCGTGTGGTAAATCAGTGAATCGAGCTCGTCACCGGTATAAAGTATTTCATTTACCCAGTTGGCCGGATCCAGCTTATCCCCGCCCTGGAATTCTGAGGACATTACATAGTAGTCATGGCGGCCGGCAAAATACAGATTGGTTTTACCGTCATTATCAAAATCACCATAGCCGGCACGGCCAAAGAGATCGAACTTGGTGTCCTGAAAGTCAGTAATATCCATCAGCATAAAATTGGATGAGTCAATAATGGCAGTGTTATCACCGTCTTCATAATGAATCATGATAACATTGGGTTTTATGCTATCAAAAAGCGGAATATATACTTCTTCTCTGCCGTCACCGTCAACATCGACAGCAGTACCACCACCCAAAGAAACGGCATCAGTCGGTTTTGTGGTATAAATATAATGTTTACCTTTTCCGGCTTTTAATCCGGTGGTATCAGCAAGGACATAAGTATTTGCATCCGGAACCCGGACCGGGGTGGCATGGCCATAGTTCCAGGCATGAATCAGAATTTCATCGTTTCCTTCACCATCGAGGTTGGCTGCAATCATGGCATACGGCGAACCGCCGCCATAAACACCATAAACGCCAACACCTTTAGCCCAGATGGCGTTCTCTCTGTTTACAACGGAGAAACCGGGTTCGCCGGGCTCGAATTCACCATCAACACTAAAAATATAATAACGGTCAAAAGCACTATTGCTCGCATTTACGGCAACCGATAATTCATTCTGGCCGTCGCCGTCGAAATCGCCAATTTCACAATATTCAACCCTACTGTACGTACCGGCTGAATCCACCGGGTAAACCGGAGTGCCGATAACAAGGGCTGGCGCATCACCAAAGTTGAAACTTCCGGCAACTCCATCCCATTCATAAACCACAATTCCATTACGATCCATTGGAGCAACGATTTCGATATTTCCATCATTGTCGAGGTCGCCCCAGGTTACGTAGCGCGGTGCGACACTGCCAGTGGTAGTGTCGTTAAGCGGGCTGGTCCAAACTAGTTCGAAAGCATCATCACCAATGTTTTTTAATACATGGACATGGCCGCGATCATTATAATTTGTCACTGCAAATGCTGAAGTTCCATCGCCGAGCGGATTATCATGGTAATCCATACCGCGAACATTGCGCAAGCCGGTTAATACCGCATCTTCATTAGTAGTCGGAAACTGATAACCGCCCTTGTAGTCGAGAGTTTGGGCGTGGAGCATTAAAATAGAACCAAGTAACAGAAAAAACATAATCGTAAGTTTTTTCATGATAAACCTCCTGAATGGGTTTGGGTTAATTAGGACAGGGAACAAACTTGGCCAAGATAACCATTACCAAAACAAAAAATCAAGTAAAAATGCAGAACTATACCTTATCTTTATTCAGGATCTGCCGTTTTCTCCCGGATTACCTTTGTTTTGAGATGCCTGATTGGCAACTCATCTGAGCAAAGATGCTCTTTCTGAATTTGGTTTGCCTGGTTATTGGAAGAGGAACTTTGAATCCGGAATAAACCACCGCTCCAGCCTGGAAATTTAAAATGACCCAATTGCCTTTTTAACCCTGCAACCCTACTTCTGGGCGATCTACCCTTCTCAAATCAGACAACCTATCCTGCGTCCGGGAAGAAATACTTAATCTCTTCATAGAATAAACCGAAAAAGCTCCAATGTCTGATATCGGAATTGTAATACTTAAGGAATGGAGATCATATGTCAAAATTTGTACAGACTTTGTGGATTCTGTTTGTAATATCAGTTTTTGTCTTTGGTCAGGAGACCGCCGGCATGGCACCACCGGATGCCGGGTCGGATGCCCGGCATTTTACTTCTCCCGGGCATGTTTTTATAGCTGAAAAGTCGTATAACAATCAGGGTGAATTTTTATATTCCACAACAACCTATACTTTTACCGATCTGGTCATTTTTAGCTACGCCGACAACTCTTATTTTTATGTTATTGATGCAAATGGAACCAAACTGGACAGCGTGAGCCTGAATGAGAATGAGTTTTATGTTTTTTCACCGGGTAACGGAGTTTTTACGATTGAGGGGAATCAATCCTTTTCACTTCTGATCGGCGACCCGGTAAGCCACTCTGTGATGGGATATTTTGCCGTAGATGAATCGGGTAGTCCCCTTTCAACTCGTTTGAATACCTACATGCCGGTTAATCAATATTCAGGTGAGCATTTTATTGTATTCGCATATAATGACGGGACCGAGTTTGAAATCCGTGATCTTGAGAATTCATCAACCATTGCCGCGGGAATTCTTAACACCGGTGAGCATTTTGAATTAAATGGTTATAATGGAATCTTTCTTGGGGTTACTGCAAACAAGCCGGTGTCTGCCCTGAGCTACACCGATCAGGGCTATTATATTCCGTCTACCAATGGTACCTTCGCCGGGCAGGAATTTTATGGATATTCCGGCTATATCGGGCACTGGTCAAACGGCATTATTGTCGTTTCTTATCAGGACTCTACCGATTTTGTCGTTCTGTCATCAGAAAGCGGCGACACACTATTCTCCGGGAGAATAAACCAGGGAGAAGTAGCATCATATCCGGTATACGGTGACACCTATTGGGAATTGCATAGTACAGGTAATGTCACCGTCTGCAATACACCGTATGCAGCTTTTTCGGGGAGCTATTATTATCTGACCCGCCAGATCGATGAAACTGGTCTCGGCATTGGTACAAATTTTTATGCACCGGTCATTTCCGATGATGTCAACCTTTTCTCCTACGAAAATGACAACCTGATTTCGATCCATAATATGAGTACGGATGATACCACAACGACAATGCTGAACCGTGGCGAAGGTTTTCACTTTACGACCTATAAAACAGTTTTACATATCGTCAGTGATAAAAACATTTCTGTAGTTTCTTCCTGGGGTGGTAATTATGGCGCAGATTTTATGCCGCTGAACTACACCTATGGGCTGCCTGATCTGGCTGTTTCTGCCAGCGACATTACCTTCGATCCCGAGTTGGATAAGTACACTCCGGGAGAACAAATCACAATCAGTGCAATAATTCATAACTATGGCTACACAGACGCTGAAAATGTGGCAATAAAATTCTACGACGGCCATCCCAGCGGAAATGTAGGCATCAGTAGTACTTATACTTTAGGTACTCTTGGACCAAAGGGAACTGTACAGGTTCAGACGGTTTGGGAAGTCCCTGATTATCCGGAATACCATGACGTTTATGTTGCTGTTGATTGGGAGGATGAGATTTCTGAATCCAATAATTCAAACAATGTGGCTTATCGCACGCTCATTCCCAATGATGATTTGCTGCCGCCGTTAACCACAACCGTTGATGCACCGCCATCGGTTGGCTTTTTCGCCGATACGCTGGAGTTTGAAGATTTTAGCATTACCGTAAATATTTTCAATACGGGTGATGGATATGCCGAGAATACAATAGCCAAACTCAATCTGCCATCAGAAATTGAGTTTTTATCGGCTGATGACAGTGTGCAGTACTTTGGGAATCTCGACCCAGGCAGCAGTGTTTCCTTTACCTGGCATGTCAGAATTATAAGCTCAACCGATGAGGATGCATATTTCTACTCCGTATTTGTTGATGCGGATAATGCCGATGAAAAACTCGTTGAAGAAATGCTTGTGGTTCAGCGGACAACAGCAATTGAGCAGGATAATCCGGCCTTTAAAAAACCGACTGCTTACCGGTTGTTATCGAATTACCCGAATCCATTCAACCCCGTAACTACTATTGTGTATGAACTTCCTGAAAATTGCCGGGTAGACCTTGAAATTTATAATCTGCTTGGAGAAAAAATAACAACCCTGGTTTCTGCTGTGCAGAATGCCGGACATAAACAGGTTCAATGGGATGCCCGGAACCAGGTCAGTGGAATTTATTATTACAGGCTCACCACCAGTACGGGATATCGGGCGGCCGGGAAACTTTTATTACTGAAATAAGAATTTTGATTTTCTCTCTGAAGCCGGTCTGTGAACCGGCTTTTTTTATGCCTGTGACCGGATAAAAGATAAGTCTGCCGCCAGAACGACTGTTCAATTAATTATTATCCAGGGCAACCGCCTCAATCAAATCATCAAAAAAGCCCGGGATAGCCGATTCAATACGCTTCCAACTGGGCATGGCCGGCAGCTCCATCGGATTAGAAAGATAATGATCACCGGCTAAAATTATGCTTTTCAAAAAAACCTCAACTGCTTTTTCCTCAGCATGCAGATCATATTTCAAACCGTTTAATTCAGCATCATTTGAATATTTTTCTATAAAATCAAGAGCGGTGCGCAGATAGGTCGCTTTAATTGTTCTAAAAAACTGATCGGAAAATACAACGCCTCGGCTGGCTAATACCCGATAGAACGATTTGGCAATATCGATGGACATTTTTGCTAAACCGGAATCGCTGTCATTTGCAGATAATTCCTGATGTTTATGATCATAATGATCGGCGATATCAACCTGGCACATCTCGTTCTTGGAATAATTCCGATATATTTCATTCAGCATGCCCATTTCCAGTCCCCAGTCCGTAGGCAGGCGCAACTCACGGGCCACATCACTCCACAGGGCAATCTCTCCCGAAAGCGGATATCTAAATGAATCGATGTATTCAAGATAATCACGCTCACCAAGAATCATTTTCAGCGAGCGGATAAGCGGAGTGATAAAGAGCCGGGAAACTCTTCCGTTCAGACGGTCCGAAATTCGGGCATAATAGCCTTTGACAAAACGAAAACCCATGGCCGGCGAGGCAACCGGATAAACCAGTCTGGCCAGCATCGACCGGTCGTAAGTAAGTATATCACAATCGTGAACGGCAAAAATCCGGGCTTTTTGGCGGGCCAGCAGGTAACCGAAAGACATCCAGACATTGCGGCCCTTGCCTTCACCGGAGATGTTGAATTTGTAATCTTCAAGTTGCTGATAAAGTTTTTGCAGACGCGGTCCGCGATGCCAGATGATCTGGTGATTCTGTGGCAAAACCCTGAAAAAATCCCTGGCCTTGTGAAATTCGGCTTCATTTGCAGCATCCAGACCAATGGCGATTTCAGAAAGATATGGTACTTTGCACAGTTCCCGGATTATTACCGGCAGAGCAACTCCTTCCAACTCGGAATAAAGGCTGGGCAAAACCAGAGCGATTGGCCGCCGATGGGAAAAATTAACCAGCCGCTGTTCTATATTTTCTATGGTTTGTATGGTCAAATGGTGCAAAGTCGTAATGCTGCCATTCTGGAAAAAATCAGCCATCTTTTAATCCTTTCTAATCCTGTTCCTGAATGGAAAGGAGTTTTAGGTCTATAGCTTCCTGCCATCCGGCTGCCCCGACAGCCCGGGTGTAGTAAACATCCGGACGCTGCTTTAACTGAAACTGCATTTCGGGAGAACGCCGGACGATAACCGGTTCATCTACGGCTATAAGCATTTCGGTGTCGTTGGCACCGTCACCCAGGCCAATGGAACGCAGGATGTTCTCTGTTCTTTGGCTGAGCAGGCGCAGAGTCTGCTGCACTGCAATGCCTTTATCCGTATCACCCAGCAGATGATAAAAGCGGTTTCCGGTCAGCAGGCGAAAACCGTTCCCGGTAAAGAAATCGAGAACCGCTGGGGAGATAATCCGAGGATCGGGACAGAGAAAAGGCTCACTGAACAACCTGAGACCGGCCAGTTCTGCTTCTGCCGGTCCGAGTCCGGTATGCTGTGCTATTTCATCGACATTCATATCATTGAAGCCATGCACCGGCAGTTGGAATTCTTCTTTTATCTGGCCAAGCATGGCCAGAATATCCTGGTAGGCACGGCCGAGAACGAGTAAACGGTATTCCCCGAGGATGGGCAGCTGGCGGATAAACGGGTGCGGGAAATCCTCCGGGAAAACCACGGCGCTTCCGTTTTCCACTATGAACGGATCATGCAAATCCATTCTGCGCCGCAGATGAATAACCTCAGCTGCTGTTTTACTGGTACAGGGTATAACCGGGATTTTTAGTTTCTGTAGCCGATGGAGAGCCGGTAAGGCTGGTCTGAAATCGTAATCTGCGGCGTTTAGCAAAGTCCCGTCGAGATCGGTAAATACAATCAGTGTAGAAATTTTAGAATTCATAACCTGAACAAAATGCTGATTCAAATCGGACAATGCAAATATCCAAACTGCAAATCAGGGAATAAGCAGGTGATCAAGAGAAAAATAGGGTGCAAAGTTTCAAGATTGATGAATCCGGAAAAAATTTTGGATAAGTAAGCTTCACTACTGCCATATTTTTTTCTGTTTTCATGTTAATGCATTCCGGCTTTGCTGTCACTTGAATTCATATAGCCCAATTCGCACTTCCTTTTTAACCTTAATCTCTTTCATCTTTAATCTTAATTGTGGTTTCCAGTAGTCACCTTCCATCCTATATTCAGCCAGGTTATAAAACAGGCAGGTACAAAAATGACGGTCCGGGAAATTATCAATTTACTTGAAGAACTGGGCACTATGCTCGATCTGAAGGAGGATAATCCATTCAAGTCGCGGGCTTATTTTAACGCTGCCCGCAGTCTGGAGCTATACGGCGGTGATGTTATTGAGCTGATCCGTTCGGGTAAAATTGCGGACGAAAAAGGTTTTGGCAAAGCCCTGGTTGAGAAATTGACCGAATTGGTGCAGACCGGCAAAATGAGCTACTACGAGAAGCTGCGTGCCGAAATACCCGATGGTCTGTTTGACATGCTTAAAATTCCCGGTCTGGGTGCAAAAAAAGTGCGGGCGATTTATAACGAGCTGGGTATCCGTAGTATCGGCGAGCTGGAATATGCCTGCCGCGAAAACCGCCTGCGCGACCTTTCCGGTTTCGGGCAGAAAAGTCAGGACAAAATTCTGGATGGCATCGGGCGTTTTAAAAAATACAGCGAGCGGTTCCTCATTCCCGTCGTCGAGCCACAGGCCACGGATATTCTGAATTACATGATGCAGCATCACGATCTGGAGCAAATCCAACTGGCCGGAAGTTTGCGCCGCCGCCGTGAAACGCTGAAAGATATTGATCTGGTCGGTGCCTGCCCGGCAGAGAAACGAACGGCCATTATGCAGTACTTTGTTGCTTATCCCGGGGCGGAGACGATCACCGGGCAGGGTGAAACCAAGTCCAGCCTGGTACTAAACTCGGGTGTTTCCTGCGATTTGCGGCTGGTCGAAAACAGCGCATTTGCCTTTGCCCTGCATCATTTTACAGGCAGCAAGGAACATAATACGCAGATGCGGCAGCGGGCTAAAGCGCAAAATTTAACCATGAATGAATATGGACTTTTCGCCGAAGGCAGCGCTAAAAGCTTGCCGGCGCCGGATGAATCCGCTGTTTTCAAATTGCTGGGCTTGTCGTTTATTCCGCCGGAATTGCGTGAGGCGCAGGGTGAAATTGAAGCAGCCGGGCAGGGTGAGCTGCCTGAACTGCCCGAAGAATCTGATCTGTGCGGTTTACTGCACATGCATACTACCTGGAGTGATGGCGCTGTTTCGATTGCCGGTATGGCTGAAGCCGCAAAACAGATGGGTCTGAGTTATATCGGCATAACCGACCATAGCCGTTCGGCCATTTATGCCAATGGACTTTCTATCGAACGGGTCCACAAGCAGCATGAAGAAATTGACCGGATTAATGCGGAGCATCCCGATTTTGTTATTCTCAAAGGCATTGAGGCAGATATTCTGCCCGATGGTTCACTGGATTATCCGGATCAGGTGCTGGCTACCTTTGATTTTGTGATTGCCTCGGTCCATTCTTCATTCAATCTCAGCGAAGAGCAGATGACCGAACGCATTTGTAAAGCCATCAGCCATCCGCTGGTCGATATTCTTGGCCACCCCACCGGCCGGTTACTGCTGGCCAGAGAACCCTACCCATTGCGTATGGAACAGGTACTGGAAACCGCTGCCCGGCACAACGTGGCCGTGGAAATAAACGCCAATCCGCACCGTCTGGACCTGGACTGGCGCTGGGGTCGCAAAGCTAAAGAGCTGGGGCTGAAAACGGTGATTTGCCCCGATGCTCATAACCCGGCAGGCCTGCAGGACTTTCGCTATGGAGTGGGTATTGCCCGCAAGGCCTGGTTCAGTGCCGACCGCGTGCTAAACACACTGAGCGCGGGTGAATTGCAGGCCTGGTTTCGCCAGCGGAAGGGCAAGCCATAGAACAAATAATTGCGAATCCCATGGATAAATAAAGCCTGAACCTAATTGCAGATCATGTGCTGATGAATTTTATCCTTATCGCGAAATGGTGACAG
>DYOS01000036.1:23753-26036 GCA_020720405.1 Caldithrix sp.
AGACCCTGAAACAAATTCAGGGTGGCATTTCGGTGTTATCGTGATGATCGGTGGCAAATAAATTTTGACAGAATAACAGGATAAAAAGGATATAACAGAAGAAAATAAAAGGTTATCGGAAGACTTTATGAATACTAACCGACCTATAGACTGGCCGAAGATTCGAGGCGTATGAATATTGTGGCCCATGGCTATTTTGGCATCGATGCGGAAGAATTATGCCAAATCATTCAGACTCATCTGCCTGTTTTTGAGTCTGAACTAATTAAGTTAATGGACAGCAAATCGATCAGGCCAGGATGTCCAAAATCTTTTCACCGGCATCGACGGCAGCTTTAACATTTGCAATCTGTACGTTCACATTCTGTTTAGCCACATGCATATCAATAATTTTCTTTGCGTCAACTTCGGCGTTGGCTACGGCCTGATTAATCTGATTTGCTGAAGACACGGCATTGTTCAAACCGTTTTTTGCGGCAAAGAAGGCGCTGTTTGAAGATATTTTATCAATCATTTTCTACTCCTTATTTATACTGGTCTGTTATCGAAGGATAGCGGGAATTCTCAAATCTTCATAAAAAAACTGATCAGGATCGGTCAGCCGAAAGAAAAATACGCAGTTTATCTTGACCCAGGAGCAGTGTATCGTGGCAGGTACAGGACTTTAAATATGCTTTGGAAACGCCTTTAATACCTTCCCGGAGCGGTAACGGAGCCTCGATCAAGTGGAATTCATCCCATAAATTTTGGGCCATAAATTGCTGTATGACCACAGCTCCACCTTCCACAAAAACCGAATTAAACCCGGCGTTACCCAGCCAATGCAGCACATCCCGCGGCAAAACCCGGCCCTTACTATCCGCCGGCAAGGTGATCCATTCCACACCTGGCCTGGAAAATGAAGGCGAAATCCAAATGGAGTGAAAGATGTAAATTTTCCGATCTGCGGTTGAAGAAAATATCCGCTGCAGCGGAAGGATGGGTTCTTTTCCGGCCAGGATAGCAATATGCGGATCACGGCCATGGACAGAGCGGACATTTAATTGCGGATTATCAACCCGCAGGGTATTGGCGCCAATCAGCACGACATCTGTTTCAGCCCGCTGCTGATGAACCCATGCCCGGCTCTCCTCACCGGTCAGCCAAACCTGCTCACCCGGCTGACCTATAAAACCGTCAGAACTTTGGGCAATTTTCAGGGTAACGTAGGGCAGCCCGCTTTGGATATGTTTGAAAAAGAAACGGTTCAACCGGGCACCTTCTGCTTCGAGAACACCCGTCACCACCTCAATACCGGCTTCCCGCATCAGGCGAATACCAGATCCGGCCACCAGTGGATTGGGATCTATATTGCTAAGTACAACACGATTTACACGGTGGCTGATGACCAGTGGTGTGCAGGGCGGCGTTTTTTTATTGCTGTGCGAGCAGGGTTCGAGATTGCAGTATAATGTTGCCCCGGCCGGGTCTTCGCTGGCATTGAGAAAGGCATTGACCTCAGCGTGCGCCTGCCCGAAACGGTCGTGCCAGCCTTCACCGATTACATTCCCGTTTTTAACCAATACAGCCCCG
Source organism: Caldithrix sp. (assembly GCA_020720405.1). GTDB lineage: Bacteria > Calditrichota > Calditrichia > Calditrichales > Calditrichaceae > DYOS01. The sequence goes on from DYOS01000036.1 coordinate 25,326, forward strand.
ACCAGGGGATTGGGGCTGACCTGTCCGGCGCCATTTCCGGCCAGGGCAAAACAGCGCCGCATGTAAAATTCATCCATTATCATTCGCCGATTTTCTCCGGCTGATGCAATTCCATGCGCCCGGTTTTGCCGAAAACAAGCGCCAGAAAATTACTCAGTAAAAATCCGGTTACACCCCAGATCAGGTCCTCCTCGTAATGATAATAGTGCACCAGGAATTCCTGGTTATCACGGCGATAGGGTTTCATTTCAAAAATATCATCGCGCAGCAGATGGTTGAGCGGTACCTCGATCAGGCGGTCAATTTCGCCATGGCTGACCCGGAAAGGATAGGGGTGTTCAAACAACCCGACATAGGGTGTAACCATGAAATTGGTATTGGTTAGAAAGGCATCGGTCCGGCCAAGCACCTGTATATGCCCGCTTAGAATGCCGACTTCCTCTTCGGTTTCGCGGAGTGCGGTGTGCAGCAAATCAATGTCAGCGGCATCGGCTTTTCCGCCGGGGAAAGCAACCTGTCCTTTGTGATGCTCAAGATGGTCGGTCCGTTTTGTCAGCAGCAGATGTGCTTCTCCTTTTTTAAAAAAGACCGGGATCAATACGGCAGCCGGGATGCCCTGCCCGGGAAAGTAGCGGTAGGTTTTATGAATGTGGCTGGTAAGTAATGTACTTATATGTGCCGAAAGTAATCCGGCATCATGAAGTATCGCGT
>DYOS01000037.1:0-3833 GCA_020720405.1 Caldithrix sp.
AAACTTGATTTCGATGATGCTTACCAATATTCAATATGCCAGAAATTTGAAATGACTTTAATAACGTATGATAAAGATTTTAAAATCAAGGGACTGAAGAAAACAACTCCAGAAGAAATTTTATCTCATTTCAAATAAAACCTGATAGCTTCAAGACTCTAATTTAGTTTACCATTCATTGAAAAAACCCGCTGCAAATCGTACTTTCAGCCATAAAATTACGAGAAACCCATGCACGAAATGTCCATCGCCATGAACATCGTCGAGATCGCCGAATCGGTTGCCCGGCAAAATAATGCCCGGCACATCAACCTGATTCAGGTCGAGCTCGGCACCACATCAGGTATCGTTCCCGAAGCGCTGGAATTTTGCTTTGAATCGGCCTGCAAAAACACCCTGGCCGAAAATGCCCGGCTGGAACTACTGCTCAGCAAAGCCGAAGTCACCTGCCCGGTTTGCAGCAAAACCCAGGTTTTAACCCGCCAGGTTGATCTTTGCGAAAATTGCGGTGAATTGCTGGTAGCCCGCCAGCAGCAGGAACTGCGAGTGGTTTCGATAAACGTCGATTAAATCGTTTTAAGGAGATAAAAATGTGTGATACCTGCGGCTGCAGCCAACCCGGTGAAAGCGGCGTAACCTACAGCAAACCCCATCATCATGGAGATGGAATTTTTCATCACCATCACGACCACAATCATCCGCATGAACATAACCACGACCACCATCACGATACGGCATCGCGCACCATCGAAGTGGAAGTCGATGTGCTTTCCAAAAACAACCGGATGGCCGAACGCAACCGCGGCTATTTTGAAGCCAAGAATGTACTGGCGTTAAACCTGGTCAGTTCACCCGGCAGCGGTAAAACCACCCTGCTCGAACGCACCATTACCGACCTGAAAAATGAGATTCATTTTTCCGTTATCGAAGGCGATCAGCAAACCATGAACGACGCCAACCGCATCGCCGCTCTCAAAACCCCGGTCATCCAGGTCAATACCGGCAACGGCTGTCATCTTGATGCCGATATGGTTAACCGTGCCGCCAAAGAACTCGACCTGCCCGAACATTCGGTGCTGATGATCGAAAACGTCGGCAACCTGGTTTGTCCCAGCCTGTTTGATCTGGGTGAGTTTGGCAAAGTGGTCATTATCAGCGTGACCGAAGGGGAAGACAAACCGATCAAATATCCGACCATGTTTGCCGCCTCAACCCTGTGCCTGATCAACAAAATGGACCTGGCGCCCTATGTCGATTTCGACGTAAAAAAGTGCCGTGAGTATGCCCTGAAGGTCAATCCGAATCTGCAATTTTTTGAACTCTCCGCCAAAACCGGCCAGGGTATGAGCGAATGGTACCAATGGCTGAAGGGACAGCTTCCGGGCTGAGCGATACGGCAATTAATGATTAAACGTCTGCGTTTGCACGTCAACGGCATCGTGCAGGGTGTCGGTTTCCGGCCCTTTGTTTACAACCTGGCCGTTCGGCTCGGGCTATCCGGATTTGTCGGTAATAATGCCGAAGGTGTTTTTATCGAAATTCAGGGCAAGTCCGCGGACCTTGAAATTTTTATCGATCAGTTGATCCATCAGCCGCCGCCGCTGGCCGAAATCAGCCAATTTACACAGCATGAAATACCTGTTCAGAATAAAGCAAAATTTTTTATTCAGCATTCTGAGAAAGCAAGCCTGGCCGCGACCCTGATCTCACCCGATGTGGCGCTATGCGACGACTGCCGCCGCGAGCTGCTGGATCCGAACAACCGTCGCTACCGCTACCCGTTTATAAATTGTACTAACTGCGGACCGCGTTATACAATTATCCGTGATATTCCTTATGACCGGCCAAAAACCACCATGGCCGGTTTCGAACTCTGCCCCGCTTGCCGCAGCGAGTACGAAAATCCCGCCGACCGTCGCTTTCATGCCCAGCCCAATGCCTGTCCCGTCTGCGGACCACAGATCTGGCTGGAATCGGCAACCGGAAAAATGGTCCTTTCCCAAAATGATCAGGCTTTAGTTCAGTCAGTTTCATTACTTTTGGATGGTAAAATCCTGGCCGTCAAAGGTTTGGGCGGATTCCATCTGGCGGTGGATGCCACCAATAATTTAGCCGTTGTACGCCTGCGTCAGCGCAAGAACCGCGAGCAAAAACCGCTGGCCGTGATGGTCCGTTCGCTCCAATCGGCCAGGCAGATTTGTGAAATCGATGAAAGCGAAGCACGGTTGTTATCTGCAGCCCAGCGGCCAATCGTACTTTTAAAGAAAAAGAACCATATTCCGGTGGCCGAAGCGGTCGCCCCGGGCAATCACCGGCTGGGGCTGATGCTGCCTTACACACCGCTGCATGTCCTGCTGCTCGAAGATTTGTACCGCCAAACCGGAACAGAGCCGCTGCTGGTTATGACCAGCGCCAATCTTTCCGAAGAGCCGATTGTGATTGATAATGAGGAAGCCCGCCAACGCCTGTCCGCCATTGCCGATGCCCTGCTGCTGCACAACCGTGATATTCTGATCCGTGCCGATGACTCTGTGCTGATGATGATCGGACAGCAGCCCTTGTACTTCCGGCGCAGCCGGGGTTATGTGCCGCGGCCGATCACGCTCAAATCAGTCGGACCGTCCCTGCTTTGCGTTGGCGCCGAACTGAAAAACACCATTGCCCTGACCCGCGGCGGCCAGGTTTTTCTCAGTCAGCATATTGGAGATTTGGAAAATCTGCCGGCTAATCAGTTTTTTGAGTCAAGTATCGGGCATTTACAGAACGTTTTGGAGATTACACCACAGGCTATTGTTTACGATTTACATCCCAATTATTTTTCCACACAGTGGGCGCTGGCTTCAGGTTTTGAAAAAAAGCTTGGGGTTCAGCATCATCACGCCCACATGGCCGCGGTGATGGCCGAGCATGACCTCGATGAACCGGTTATCGGCATAATCATGGATGGCACCGGTTATGGATTGGACGGAACCATCTGGGGCGGTGAGTTTTTTCACGGTGCTATCGGCAGTTTTGAGCGGGTCGGGCAGCTGCAGGTGCAGCGTATTCCAGGCGGCAAACAGGCTATCCGCGAGCCGTGGCGGATCGCCCTGAGTTACCTGCATCAAGCCTTTGACGGTGCGCTGCCGGATCTGCCGTTTCTGAAAAACCATGCCGTACAGCCGGTTATTGAAATGCTCGAAAAGGATTTTAATGCGCCCAAAACCAGCAGTTGCGGCCGTCTGTTTGATGCCGTGGCCGCCATGGCCGGCGGGATCGGGACGATTCATTACGAAGGGCAGGCCGCCATTGAATTGATGCAGCAGTCCGCTGAGGTGTCCCGGGCCGGGATATTTGATTTTGATATTGAAGAAAGCAATGGTTTATTGATTCTGCGCCTGGAAACTCTGTTTCGCAGCATGGCCCGGGCTGTAACGGATGGCATCCGCTTTCCTGAAATCAGCGCCCGTTTTCATAAAACACTTATCGAAATGCTGAGCCATACGGCACAGAAAATCCATTTAAAAACAGGGACCAAAAAGGTAGTGCTAAGCGGCGGTGTATTTCAGAATGAACTGCTGGTACGCTATCTGCCGCCACGGCTGGAGCAAGCTGGATTAAAAGTTTTTTTACACCAGCAGGTTTCACCAAACGACAGCAGCATCGCTTTGGGCCAGGCAGCAATGGGGTTGCAGTATTTTGAAGGGAAAAAATAACCCTGGCCGGGGCTCAGATTTATGTGCAGATTTTAGGTTACAAAGATTAAACCCCTTCGGGGTTTTCTTTACTCGTTCATCTTTCTTCCGCAGGTTTCACCTACGGCTATTGATCTTAAACCCCTGCCGGGGTTCTTC
>DYOS01000037.1:3933-24155 GCA_020720405.1 Caldithrix sp.
CGGGGTTCTTCTTTTATCTTATTTCTTCTGTCTTATTTCTTTTTTCTTAATCTTTCCATCTTTCATCTTTTATTGATAATCCTTAATCTTATCCAATACAGACTTTATAAATTCGGAGAATTATTATGTGTTTAGCCATCCCCGGCAAAGTGCTTGAGACCTATGAGGAAAACGGGCTGCTCATGGGAAAAATTGATTATTCAGGCAGTATCAGCACAGCCTGCCTGGCTTATGTGCCCGAGGTAAAAACCGGTCAGTATGTGATTGTCCACGCCGGATTTGCCATCAATGTGCTGGATGAGGAGGAGGCGCAGCAATCTTTTGAAGCCTGGGATGAAGTTACCGATACGCTGCGCGGTGCCGGGTACGATATTCAGAACGAACCGCTGGCAGATAAGAATAAGCCGAAAAATTAAGAGATAAGAATGAAGAATTTCAAATGAACACAGAAATTTGAAATCCCAGGTTTCGATTTATTTAATCCTTCATCTTTCATCCTTAATCTTTTTTTAATTTCGAGGTACTATGAAATATATCGATGAATTTCGCGATCCCCAGCAGGTACGTCTGCTTTTGGATGAGATTCGCCAGACCATAACCAGGCCCTGGGTCATTATGGAAATCTGCGGCGGACAGACCCATTCGATCATCCGCAATGGACTCGATCAGCTATTACCATCCGAGGTCGAACTGGTGCACGGCCCCGGTTGCCCGGTCTGCGTCACACCGTTGGAAATGCTGGATCAGGCCATTGCCATTGCCCGCCAGCCCAATGTTATTTTCACCAGTTTCGGCGATATGCTGCGCGTGCCCGGCACCGAGGCCGACCTGCTTCAGGTCCGTTCCGAAGGCCACGATGTACGCATGGTTTATTCACCCCTCGAAGCGCTGAAAATAGCCCGCGAGAACCCGGATAAAGAAGTTGTATTCTTTGCCATCGGGTTTGAAACCACGGCACCGGGCAATGCTATGGCCGTATTGCAGGCCAGCCGCGAGGGTCTGACCAATTTCAGCGAGCTGGTCAGCCATGTACTGGTACCACCGGCCATGGAAGCACTGCTCAGTTCAGCCCAAAACCGGGTACAAGCCTACCTGGCCGCTGGTCATGTCTGCACCGTGATGGGCTGGAATGAATACATCCCGATTTCACAAAAATACAATATTCCCATTGTTCCGACCGGATTCGAACCGGTGGATATTCTGCGCGGTGTGCTTTCCGTTGTACGGCAACTCGAAAACGGCCAGGCCGAAATACAGAACCAATACACCCGGGTGGTAACACAGGAAGGTAACAAACCGGCTCAGGATGTTATCCATGAGGTGTATGAGATTTGCGACCGCAAATGGCGGGGCATCGGCACCATTCCGCAAAGCGGTATGTGTTTGCGGGAAAAATACAAAGCGTACAACGCCGCAGTAAAATTCAATGTCGGCGATATTCATACTGAAGAACCTGAAGTTTGTATCAGCGGCATTATCCTGCAGGGTCTGAAAAAGCCGCACGAATGTCCGGCCTTTGGCACCTTGTGTAAACCGGAGCATCCGCTTGGTGCGACCATGGTTTCGGACGAGGGCGCCTGCGCTGCCTATTACCGCTACCAGCGTTTTAAATCCAATAAGTAAACCGGATAAAACTATGTCAGATTTTAATTTAAACGGATTCTCCTGCCCCCTGCCCAAACTCGATTACCGCACGGTGCAACTGGCCCACGGCTCCGGTGGAAAGCTGTCCGCCGAGCTGATTGAAAAAGTATTCCTGCCTTGTTTTGGCAACGACACCCTGAATAAACTTGAAGATCAGGCCGTCTTTGCCTGGGACGGCGGACGCATCGCTTTTACCACAGATTCCTTTGTGGTTTCGCCTATTTTCTTCCCGGGCGGAAATATCGGTGAATTGGCCATTAACGGAACAGTCAACGATCTGGCCATGAGCGGCGCCCGGCCTTTGTATCTCAGTGTTGGTTTTATAATCGAAGAAGGTCTGTCCATTGAGCAGCTGCACGAGATTGCCCAAAGTATGCGCCGCGCTGCGGATGTGGCCGGTGTTATGATTATCACCGGTGACACCAAGGTAGTCAACCGGGGCAGCTGCGATCAGATTTTTATCAATACCAGCGGCATCGGGCAGGTGCCCACGGGTCTCGATCTGGGTCTGCACCGGATTCAGCCGGGCGATGCTGTCCTCATTTCCGGAACCATGGCCGATCATGGTATGGCGGTAATGACCAGCCGGGCCGGGTTGTCTTTCCAAAGCCAGGTGCGCAGTGATACCGCCGCCCTCAATCATCTGGTTTCCGACATGCTGGCCAGCGGCGGTCAGCTAAAAGCAATGCGTGACCCAACCCGCGGCGGTGTGGCTACCACATTGAATGAATGGGCAAAATCGGCCAAAGTCGGCATAAAGCTGGAAGAACAAAACCTGCCGGTAAATGCCGGAACCCGCGGCGCCTGTGAAATTTTAGGGATAGATCCTTTATATGTGGCCAATGAAGGAAAGCTGCTGGCCGTGGTTGAAACCGCAGATGCCGAAAAAATTCTGGCTGCGATGCAAAAAAATGCTCTGGGCAGGGAAGCGCGGCAGATTGGGTTTATTACCGATCAGCATAAAGGCATGGTTACCTTGAAAAATATTTATGGCGTTGAGCGGGTAATTGATCTGCCGGTCGGCGAACAGCTGCCCAGAATTTGCTAAAACCAAGCTGACAATTTTAGTTTAATCCTGATCCATTTTGAGATTTTCGGCATCTGCTAAATCCTGATGTCTTCCGGATGCTAACTTGTTTTTTAGTAGATCATTTTTCGAAATCAAAGAAATTTTAACACCACTGACCGTGATGGTATTTCTTGATGCATAGCTTACTTCAAAGGTAATCCCGGACGCCGAATTAATGAGATCAATCTGAATGGGTGAGCGACCTATCCGAAAAACATTACCCGGCTCTTTCAATAGATTTTGATCAAAAGCCGGGATTCCAAATTCATACATTGCCTGCTGCAGTCTGTTAATATTTTCATCATCAATCCCAATAAAAAAATCAATATCCTTGGTTGCCCGTGGATTGCCATAAATTCCAATGGCCCAACCCCCAACCAGCAAATACTTAACTTCATTTTCGTTTAATAATTGTATAAACTCTTTGAAGTCGTCCGGAAGTTGCTTCATCTCCATAAAAACATTCTCTTAAATAGGTAATTGTGCGCAGTTTTTCCTGAGGTGTTTGTTTTTTACGGTATTCACTTTCCGTTTTTTCAACCTCATCCGCTTTACCAAACAAAATCTTTGTCCGGTCCAGTTTTTTATCCATTTGTCTTAGTCCCAGTATTTATTGTCTTAATTTTAGTATTTATAGTGAGAATTATCAAACCGCTATTGGTCATCCCTGTGGTCAAAACAACGATTCAATACTGCAATCGGCAGTCGTCGCCTCACTTTTATTTTGCGGCCGGAAAAATCCACAGGGTAAATAAAAAAAAACAGCTTGGAGTGTACAGCATCCATCAGCCAGACTGGATTAGCCATTCTCAGCCCGAAATACCGGCCATCTTTGCACCATGTTCAGCATAGATCGAAAAAACAGGGAGCGCACTGTGCATAAGGTGCGCCCGTGTTTTATGCGTTGTGTACTGCATGGCCAAATTAAAAGAACTCTTTGATTAACCTGGTTCTGTCATATTGATCCCGCCCCTGCGGGAGAAATATCTCGTATTTACAGGCTTCGCAGATTCTTCTCCCGCAGGGGCGGGATCAGAATGATAAAGCAGGGAGTTTTTTAAAGGTTTCTAAAAACTATATTTCACTTTAAAATAGCCCATATTATTATCGCTGTACTGCCCGAAGCGGCCTTCATCACCGGCAAAGAGATTGGCACCTACCAGGATCTCAAAACCATCGGCCAGATCGTAATAAATTCGCGGGCGAATCAACGCGTCGCTGTTGTTCAAACCAACATACGAGAACAATTCCAGAGTCATGGTTTCGCGTAAAAAATCCCTTCTGGCCAGTAATGTTACCGTATTATCAAACTCATCCTGCTCTAAAAATTCACTATAATCCAGAATGGTTTGCTGAATAAACTGGATGCTAAGATTTGTTTCCCAGAGTGTATAATCGACGCCAAGTAGATAGTGCAGGTAATCCTTCTCCACAACCGCATCTTTTATGGCCGGGTCTGCGCTATTAAAATATTTACCAGCATAATAAGCGCCTTCACCACGCACCACAAAAGAACCCGGCGTGGAGCTGAAACTGCCGCCGCCAATAGCTAAGCGGTGATGCTGCGGCACAACGGTCAAACTGGTCAGTTGCATGGTTTGCGGATTGATGGTTTTGCTGATGTGCATGGTGGGATCATCATCCCAGGCGTAACCAGCCATAATCTCGAAGTCGACGGCCGGTGTGATTGCAGAATATTTGGCAAAAAATTCACTATTTTCCAGAGACCCTTCCATTTCCTGCTGTGAATAATCAAACACCGGCGCGACAGGGAAAACCATTACAGGCCGCCAAATTGATCCTTCCTCCGGCAGGCGGGTGGCCGAAAACACCGGCAGCCAGGCAAGTTCAAAAGTGTGGTTGCCCCGATAATAATCTGCTTTTAGAGCGGTAACACCCATGCGGATTTCATCAAAGTCGGGCAGCAGAAATTCACGCAGGTCTTTGGGCGAAACAATATCGGTTATAAATACGCCGTCGGCTTTGCCCCAGATGATCTGCTGTTTTCCAATGCGCAGGTCGACAGCATTAAAATTAATATCCATGTAAACCTCGCGCATGTCTATTTCAACCTGGCTATCCGAGAAATGATACAAATATGGGTTTGCCTTAAACGAAACCTGATCTTTACTGTGCGAGAAGTCCAGATTCAGTGTGTTCTGCAGGATTGAATATTCATTACCATCATTCAGTAAAACGCCTGTATAATTACGCAAATATCCGTTTATGGAAAGCTCCTGCCCGAAAACCTGTGCACTCCACAGCAAAAACAGCCCTGCCAGAAGCAGTAGTTTTCGGCTATTGAAATAACCCCGGCTGCCCATCATAACCCCCTTTTCATCAAACGTTCGGTAAACTGGTCATCTTTGATTCCGCTATCCACTTTCAGATCTTCTAAGAGCATATCAGTAGTGTGACCGTTTTGTACATTGTGCATTTTACTGTGGGTAATGATCAGGTAGCCTTTAATATCCTCATATTTTTCCACGGTCAGTGTTTTCAAATGCTCACCGTCTTCGTCATAAAATTCCTTTTTAAGTCCGATCGATTTGCCTTTAATTACCCAGGTTATGGTTTTTGAATACATATAATCTTTATCGATGGGAGTACTCTCAACAACATAACAATCTTCTCCATTTAACTTTTCTTCCCGGATCAGTTTATGGCTGTCTTCGGTCGGATGGCGATCACCCAAATCATCGTATGTAAAATCCGAACCCATAAAATAATCGCTTTTGCTGTCACTGGAGATTCGTTTGACTTTATTCAGGGCCGGGAGAAAAATCCATTGATCATCATCGTGGCCAGATTCATCATAACTCCAGTTCATAAATGAAGTATTGCGCACGTCGGCTGGCGAGATAAAGAACATGATTTTTTTCTCTTCCCGACTATAATCTTTGGTAAATTGTTTTATTTCCCTGACCCTGCGGTCACCTTTGGAGTTAATCAGGGTCATGGTCAGTTTGCCTTCCTGATCCTGTCCTGCCGGTCGATCATAAACTGCCTGTATAATTTCCAAACCGCTCAGGGTTCTCTGCCCAAACAACGCCAACGGAAAAACGGTCAGCGCAAATAACAGACTTAAAAATAAATGTTGTAATTTCATTCTACACCTCCGGTATTTATTTATTGTTCGTTTCGTTTTTAAAAAAAGTATTGAACATGACCAACAGCAGGTACATAATGGTTGTTGTACCAATAAAACTGGTTAACATATTCAGGGACACCAATGCTCCAAGTGCCCGGTTTGGCGGGAAGACCGAGGCCAGCAAGACCAGAAATCCGGCTATGACGACAATGGCATTGAAAACAATGGCCCGCCCCGAGTGCTGCATAGTCATCCGGCCAGTAAGGTCTTTGTCATTGGTTTCCCCGGCATAGATTTTATATCGCTCTATAAAATGCACGGCATAATCGACGCCAATTCCAATGGCAATACTGGAAAGCAGAGCCGTTGTTGTACTTAGCGGAATATTGAATAAGCCCATGACACCGAAACCGATAAGTGCTGTTATAAGGATGGGAACCGAGCCGATCAGACCGGCGCTGAATTTCTTAAACATCATAGAAAGAAGTAAAATCACGATCGCCAGAGACATGACCAGGCTTTTAATCTGCCCTTCTAAAATCAGATCTGTAAAAACAAGTCCCTTATATCCTGATCCGGCATAATTAATGGTAACACCCAGTTTTTCCAGTTCCGGTATATGTTTTTCAACTTCGGCAATGGCACTGTTTAAAGCTATGGAATTATCGCTTTTCAACTGGAAGGTCAGATTGGCTTTTTGATAATTATAATCCACGACTTTCCACAAATTTTCCGGATCACCGGACATTTCATACAGCAACAGGTATTGAGCAACCAGCTCTTTCGTTTCGGGAATCACATTATATTCTGCACTGTCGGCATGCAGCACTTTGTTCATCCGTTTCAGGTAGTCGGTCAGTGCAAAGGAATTACCCACAACCTGCAAGGGCGTATCCACATCCGATTGCAGTCGGTCGAGCGCATTAAGAACAGCGGGTTCTTTAAAGGCATCTTTATTTTCCGAATCCAGAATGACATTCAGTGTCGATGTTCCGCCGAAATTTTCATTGATAAATAAATCGGTCAGAACGATTTCACTGTCCAATTCAAATTTGTCCAGGAAGCTGGAATTGATCCATACTTTGGTCGTTCCCCATACCGAAACCGCGACAATAACCATTGTGGCGAAAAGGGTGATAAATTTATACCTGATTACCGATGAGGCGATGGCATTAAGGACGCGATTTTCATGCTGTTCCCCGGATTTGTTTTTATTCTTCCAGCGCGGCAACCCAAAAACGATAATACCGGCAGGAATGAGCAACAGGGAGAAAACCATGGCTGCCATAACACCAAAGGCCGTAAATACTCCGAAATACTTGATCGGATACACTTCTGATGTGAGTAGTGAAATAAACCCAACCGCTGTGGTTACCGAGGTCATGACCACCGGTTTCCACATTTCCTTCAACAAATTCAGGGTTGCCGATTTTTTATCAGCACCCGGATTGGCCCTGAGAAAAAGATGCAGATGACTGTACATATGGATTCCATCAGCCACACCGATGGCAATCAGCATGACCGGGATCATAGTTGATACTGCATAAACAGGAATATTAACTGCGGCCATCAAGCCAAAGGCCCAAACCACACTGAACAGCACTACCAGCAGGGTTAATAGAACAGCTTTAAAACTGCGCTGAACCATAAACAGCACCAGAATAATCACGGCGATTACTACCGGTACCATTCGCTTCATATCAAGCGGACCAAGGTAAGCCATGGTACCTTCCACGATTGGCCGGCCGGCCACGTATATGTTCTCCGGTCCCTCATAGGTTTTAGCCAGCTCGAGCAGACGGTGATAAAATTCCTGGGTAAAAACATCATCCTTAATTCCGGCGATAACCACAGTCACGGTTTCGTTAGTGTTGACCAACCGTTCATAAATCATCTCATTGCCGCGGACATTTTGGCGCAGTTCCGCAAGTTTTTCCGGGCTGTCCGGCACCTTCTTGAAAAACGCTTTGACATCCAGCCCCGATTCTGTTCCGACAATGTTATCCGCAGTGTATAGCGAAGTGACATCTTCTTTTTCGATCTCTTCCATCTCCTGCAGGCTGCGGGTCAGGTCTTTGACCTTCTGCAGAGTTCCTGAATTATAAATGCCGTCTTTATTTTCAATGGCAAGGATAATTCCATCCTGAATGTTAAACCATTCTTCAGCCTGATTGCTATAGACAAAGGCCGGATGCTCCTGTGGCATGTACTCATCGAGGTTAGTTTCCATGCGCGAATTTTCTTTCATCACATAAAAGAAAATGGCGCTGATCAGCAGAATCACTGCCAACAGCGTTTTGGGAAACCTGAGAAGACTTTGAAGTAAAGAAACCATAAAAACCCCTTTCTTAGTGAATATTCACTCTCTTTCAGATCAAAAAAAATTTACTTTGTTATGATTGTAGTAACACTTTCCCTTAATTTTTGACCTTCAGCCGACAGATCAAATGAAAAATTTGCCAGACGCCATTTGGTTACCAGCAGGCGTAAGGCGCCGGTAATCAGCAAAGTTAATTGCTCCGCCGGGATATCCTCCCGGATTTGGTGATCGGCTTGGCCGCGGGCAATAATGGCGGTCATGATTTTCTGACTGTCTTCCAAAATCTGAAAGACTTCATCCGCCAGAATTTTATCATTCTGAAAAATCTCTTCCGAAAAAATTACCGCGGCTATAGCCGGAGAAGCTGCAAAATAGCTGATCCGTTTTGACAAAAGATTTTGAAGTTTTTCCGGCGCGCTTAAATTTTGAAGTTGTAAATTTGTAAGCACCATATCCTTATTTTGCCGGAATAAATGCAAGATGCCCAGCAGAATTTCTATTTTACTGTTGAAGTGGCGGTAGATTGCACCTTCGGCCTTGTTGATTTTTTGAGATAGATTTTTAATGGTTAACTGTTGAATTCCCTTTTCAGCGATCAGCTCAATGGATGAGCTTATAATTTCCATCTGTTTGTCGGTATAGGTTTTCAATTCATTTTCTTTCTTTGTATTGTGAGCGCTCACTCGCATGATAGGCATCCGATTTTCCTTTGTCAAGACCTTTTTACAAAAATTTATTTTTTGCCAAATGACTGATTTTACAATGGAGGATTAAAAAAACTGCTCATAGATTTATCCGAATCCGGGCAACAGGAATATTTGAAACAGGCCATCCATTGTTTTTTTGCCGCAAAGGACATTAAGAAATTCATATTGAATCCCAGTTATAAAATAATCAAATCTATCTCTGCTTTTCTCTGTGACCCTTCATGGCTTGGCGAGAGTTTGTTTTTTCTGATCTAACTTTTCAAAACAATGATTTTTTTCAGCAGCAAATTTTGCATGAATGTTCTGATAGGATGACTATTGCTTAATCCGCATTTATAAAAGCGCTATTTCAGGCCTCTCATCTTCAAACCGCAAATTCCGTTAACCAGCCAACGTATATGTTTACCCGTTCTCCCCGCTCAGACGGGCGATCTGCAACAGGTAGAAACGAAAAATATCCTGCTCGGTGCTGCTCAGAGCCTGCCCTTCAACCTGCATAATTCCTTTCATATCACGGATAATGCGCACCAGTTCCACCGAAACTTCGCCGCCCCGTCGGTTCATCTGAGCCATTACCTGCATGGTTTCTCGTAGAAACTGCTGCAAATTATCATCCAGCAGTTCGGTCACAAAAGGATGTTTTACCACCCGCTTTGGTTTGGCCGCACCCGGATCAAGCCAGCCTTCCTTACCGGCCAGACCATGTACAGCCAGCGCCAGTTGAATAAAACGGCGCGACTGCAATGCGATACGCGGCCCGATTAACTGCCAGATTTTTTCCCGCCAGAACTGAATCATCTGCCGTTTGCGGTGCAAATGGCGAACTTCATCGCGCCAGGCCGGCGAACCTTCCTGCTCCGGCAGCCAATCAAAATCGGCCTGCAGCAAAACGGCCAGATCCGGACGCAGGGCGGGCAGAAAGCTGCTGTCAAAGGTTCCGCTCCGGAAAAAATCTTCAACCGGCATGCCTTGCTGACGGAGCAATTCCTGCTGCAGCAGGGGCAGGTATCCGGGCAGGGCGCGCAGGTCTTCCCCAACCGTCTGACCAACGGCGGAGCCTTCCGGAAAAACCGGGAGCAGGTTTTTCAGCCAGCGCTGCCCGGGTTCCTGGTAATAAAATAGGCCGGCCAAAATCTCGGCCACCGGCAGTGCCGGTATAATGTAGCGCGACAGGGCTTCGCGGCCGCTTTGCGGATTGGGAAAACTGCGCGTGAACGCTGCCATACTGCGGAACAAGCCGGTAGTCAACTGATGGTAGCCGAGCACAACGGTCTGCGCTTGCTGATGCCCGATGGCCCGGAGCAGGCTGCCATTTTCAGACATCGGCAAAACCTGCGACATACGGCTGATGAACTGGCGGTCGGTATCCCGGCCCGGGCGCACGGTTGGCCGGTCACGCAGCGCTGGCACGGAGCGGGAAATAAAATAAGAAAGGACATGCAGACCGATTACTTCCTCCGGCCGGCCGTAAAGAATCTGGCGGAAAGTGGCGGTTAGCGTTTCCAGGAAAGCGCTGTACATGGCCGAAGCCTGGGCCATAGCCAATTGCTGAAGGTCATTCAGTCCCTGCCGTGTAAATTGCAACCGGGTCTCAATAAAAGGTTCGGCAGCGCGCAGAAGTTCACTGCGGTAATTTTCCTGCTGGCGGCGGACATGGTGAAAGACAACCGCCCGGCTGCGCAGCGGCAGATGGCGGATTTTTTCGGAAACCGTGCTCTGCCAGGTGCGGAACTCGGCACCGGAAAGAATGCCGCGTAAAGGTGTGCGGGCAAAACGGGCTGCTTCTATGGAGGCCGGACTCAGACCGGCGCCGGGTGAATCAATAAAGGCCGGCTGACCACCGCGGGCATCGTAATACCCGCCCTGACGCTGCATAGGTTCACCGCTGCCCAGTTTGATCCGCACCCGGCCCATCAAACCCCGCCCGGCCAGCCAGCGGTAAGCGGTGTAGCGCGCTTCTTCGTACAAACGGGCCGCAGCCGGCTGACTGAGTTGCTGACTCAGATCAGAACCGGCAAAAAATAACTCACAAATCGTCTGAGCGAAGCGATCCGCTGTGCTTTCTTCAAGGCGGCGTTCTCTTTCTGCATATTGCCAGACACTATCCAGGTAGTTTTCCAATCCCGAAATCGCCGGTTGATCCTCAAACAGCGGGATGCTGTAAACCAACGGTAAATCCAACCCTTCTTCGCGGCGCAAAATCTGTTCATGCCGGGTGCGCAGTTTCTGATCGAGGCGGATCAAGGCCTGGGCTGAGTCGGACATACTGACCTGCAAACCAAGTACTAATCCGGGATTGCCATAGCGGGCACCAAGCTGATTCAGTTCATAAATATTATAAACCGTAGTATCAATGGCGAAGGAATCGCTGACCGTCAGCCATTTCTGATGAAAGCGCGGGGTCAGCACAAAGCGGCTGAGCAGATCGCGGTACAGAAGTAGCGGCACAGTCAGGTGCCGGGCCTGCTGCAGCAAAGCGGGAATATGGCCGTGCAGGGTTTTGCGCAGACGTTTATTAAGATCAAAATAATATTCCAGCTCACGGCGCCGTTCTTCACGCAGGCTGCGCATTCTTTTTTCCAGCCGGTTGTTCTGATGCCACTGCGCCTGGAACGGATCACGCCGGAAGCGACCTAACCAGCCGGGCGCATCGCTCAGCCGGACATACTGCCGGTAATGCTTTTCCAGCTTTTGGGTCAGCCGGGTGATATGGTTTAGTAGTTGCCAGAATTTCCGGCGCCGGTTTTCGAAGCGGCGGATTTCCCGGAGAAGAGCCTTGTCGGCCGCCGATGGTTCAAGTTCCGCAAAACGGGTCAGAATAAAGCCCAGCCGGGATATATTTTCCTGAACAACCGCCGCCACCAGTCGGTGACCCTGCCCGGAAGGCCGGGTGCTGCCATCCCAGTCGCCCCAGAAGGAAAGCAGGTGACGGGCATTTTTTTCTCCACCCTGCTCCAGACAGATTTCAGCCTCGATATGGGCATCAAGATCGAGAATAACCTCATCCGCCTCGCCAATGGAATCGATGGCCACATTCTTCCCGCCGAATTCATCCCTGATCAGGCCGGCCAACCGGCGCAGATTTCTGCCCTGTACTGCCCGGCCATCCAGAACCAGCCATTGCAGGCGGTTGATCTCACGCTCCGTTTGGATGGAATACATCTGAGTCGGGTGAACGGTGCGGTCGAACAGCCGCAAGCGGAAATTTTCGATACGGCGCTCAAGTGAATCTTTATAAAATTCACGCTCCAGAATATCCTGCAGGTGCCGCTTTAAATCAGCCTCAGCGCAATTCAGATAAAAGCCGAGCAATTCGGTTTTAGCCGCCAAACCCTGTTCCATGCGGGTCTGCAGCTGCGGCCAGAATTCATCAAAAAAAGCCTGCCTGGGGGTATTTTTAAAACCGGAAGCAGACCAGCGGGCGGCTAATTCATCTTCCAGATATTGCACCGTCTGCCGCCAGACTGCGGTCTGTTTTTCAAACATAGAGGAGGGCGGCAATGCAGATTGTTTGGGTTCACTCAACGAATAACGGGCTTCACTGCGGGCTAAAAGGCGGTTCAAATCAATCAACAGGCGGCGGGTTTTCCGGGTTAGTTCCTCATCGCTTATTTCACCGCCCAGGGTCAGCCGGAACGCCTTGCGCCCGAGACGGTAGCCTTCCGCCTGACGGGCAAAAGCGCTGAGCGGAATCATGCCGATTCCCTGCTGGGCCAGGGCCGGAGCCAGCCAGTCTAAGGAAAGGCCAGCGGGCAGGCGGTCGATATAAAGCAAAGGATACATGCTTCCAACCGGCGGCTGAATACGCAGACCATAGGGATTTCGTTCGGCCGGGAGATCGGCCGCAGCCTGCCGGATAGCTTCAATGCGCCGGGCAAAAATCCGGTTGCGCTGCTCGTAGAACGCCCGCACCCGACCGGAATTATTGCGGTAGAAAGCATAAGCAAAAAGCATGGCTGTGTAATTAGGCGTTATCCCGCTCAGGATTCCGGCTACCTTCTGGTGCAGACCACGGTCGCGAATCTCCAGAATGGCCAGGCGGGCTCCGGCGAAACTATCCGTTTTTGATAAGGAATGAACGGTGATCAGCAAATTTCCCTGGGCAGCACTGATCCGCCCGGCATTTTCCAGGGCATTGGCCATCTGACGCAGGGTCGCTATTTCCTGCCATTCGGTCGCCGGACGCACATTCTGATAGGATAAATCATCAATCACCCGGAGGCCGTTTTTCAGCAGAAAATACAGCATTTCGCGCAGTGCATCGACCGCATAAACCTGGCCGGTGGCGTTGTGCGGCGTGTTGAATACCACAGCCCCGTATTCCCTCCAGGTCGGATCAGCATGCAGTTTTTCCTGAATCCGCCGTTCAAGTTCTGTCCACTGCGGTTGCAGATCGGGCTGCAGGGGAACCGTTTCAACCTGCGGGAAGCAGTGTTCGTAGGTCCAGCTCAAATCGAAGGTCAGCACCTGGCGGATTCCGCCATGCCAGCCGAGCAGCCCGAGCGCGGTGCGGGCTGAACCGGAAACCGGCAGAAGCGATTCCACCCGGTATTCCGGATGATGGCGGCTGAAAACCGCACACAATCCGGCGCTTAGCCGGCCGGTAATACTCTGATCGGGGAAGGCTTTCCAGATTTCCGGAATATCCGGTGCGGCCAGCGGATCAGCCTGGCCGGTGCGGGAATATCCGTTCCGTTGATTCAGGCTGCAGCTTGTTTGTTCCAGTCTGTGCTGTAAATGCCGCAAGCGATGTTGAATTGAATCCTGCAGTTTGTTTTCCACCGTCTGGGCCGGGGCAGGAGGTTTGCTACGGGTTGAAAATTCCTGCGGCCAGAACGTTTCCAGCCAGGCGGCATCGGCGGCAGATGGTGTGCCTTTCAGTTCGAAATGTATTTTTTCCAGCAATTGGATAAAATCCGCTGGTCCGGTAACAAAGGTGACGGCAGAATCATACAGACCGGGATGGATGGCCGCCGCCGGAAGAATTCGCAAAACCCGGTTGGCCAGCAGTGCTTCGCGGGCCAGTGAAAAATGGTTGGCCGCACCGCTGCTCTCGACAAAAAACAGGGCGGCATCGAGAAAACGGGTCCGGCAGGTACGGCGGAAATTTTCTGAGGCCGGTTGTTGCAAAAGCAGAATATGAGGTCTTTGCGGCCGGTTCTTCAGGCTAGCAGCGATGGCTTCAAGGGCATCAGCCTCTGTCGGCGGCAGAGCCTGCCAGTGAATATGCTCAAAATCGCTGAAATGACCGGGCAATGCCGGTCCGCTGTAAAGCACATGCAGCGGCCAATGTTCAAGATAGAAATTGAAGCCGTGGAAGAGCAGACGCAGTTGTTCAATACTGCCGCCATTACCGATCATCATTTCCCGACGCCGGCCGTCGCTGCCGTCAAGATATTCCAGCGGGTCGGGCTGGGCATTGGTCAGCCAGTCCTGAAATTTTTTAATCAGTTCCGGCGGGTTTTGAGCGGCGTATCCGCCGCGCGGCAGATAAGGTGCATTCCGGGCCGTCAACCTAAAAAGAAAATCAAGAAATGGGCTGTCCGCTTCAGTCCAGCCGCCGCCTTCTCCCTCCGCCCAGCGGATTTTATCCGGTGCCGCAACAGGCAGACCGCTAACCAGTGAGAAATACAGATGATGAAGGGATTCGTCCTGTACCGGGTTGCCGATATGAAAATTGATTCGCTCCGCAACCGGCACACCCGAACCGGCCGTGGTTTCACTGATTTCAGAAACCTTGGCCGCGGGAAAACTGCGCAGTCGGAAAAGCTGGTCGAAGGGCGAAAGCTGCATGCCGCTAAATCAGGATTTGTCTTTGGAAGATGATTTCGGCAGCAGTTTGTCAACCAGACCCAGCAGAACTTCGGCCAAAGGCTGTCCGGTTGGATCGGATAATGAAACCACAGTGCGTGCATTTTTAAGCTGCTGGCTGGCTTCGGCCAGTTGGGTTAACTGCGGACTGAGCAGCAACAGCTCAGGATTATTACGGAAAATTTCGGCCTCCTGGTTTTCAAACTCCAGTTTGAGGCGGCGCCGTTCCAATTCGTCACGGGTTTGCTGTAAATCGAGGCGGGCCTGGGCTTCGGCTTCTTTTTCTGCCAATGCCTGGCGGTGTAAAACCAGCTCGTGTTCCATCCGGGCGATATCCTTTTCGGCTGCCACCCGGGCCCGGACCGCGGCGATGCGGGCATTCTGCGTGGTCTTCTCCGACTCTTCCATAAGGCGGGCCGTTTCGCGCTGTTGCAGGGCTTTGGAAATTTCGGGATCGACCGGATCGATGGACTGCACACTCAGATTGACAATTTCCAAACCGAGACTGACCGCATCCTGCCGACCCTTTTCATTTAATTGCCCTGATGCTTTTTCGGAACTGAGTTCTTCCAGTTCATGGGTTTCGGCAAAAGCCCTGACCCGGCCCAGCAACAGAACGTGCAATTCAGCCGCCGCTTTTTCCACCGCCTCCCGGTTCCAGCCGCCAACCCGGACAAGCCGGGTAAGCTGATCACCGGCGGGAGCAACCGAAAGGGCTAATTTAAAGCGCAGGGGCAGACGGCTTTTACTTTCGGCAGTATATTCCGGCTTGCTGCTGTAAACCACGGCCGGCAAGGCCAGACTAAAATGGCGGGGATAGAAACGGGTCGTCCGGGCTAAAACCAGCCCCTTCCTTTCGCGGAGAATAAGCTGATCCGGTGTTTTGACACGGTACTCAAAAAGTAAAAACAGGATAAGTGCGGCGAGAATAAGTGCGGTTATCAGCATGACCTGCCTCCGGCTTCGAGACGAAATTTTTTTATTTAATGTTTATTCACCGATCTGCATAAATATTGGCAAAAACTACAGGCCGGGGGGATTGAATGCAAATTCACAGACGGTGCAGGGGATGATTTAAGTTTAAAAAAAATCTTGGATAATGGTACTGAAAAAGTATTTAATTGTTGAATAAATAAGTAGTTAAGTGGGCTAAAATAACGTCTATTCCCACCAGAACAAGAAAATAACCCTTCATTTCCCGGAGGTTTTGTGCATCCCAAAACTTTTCCAATCTGTTTAAGAATCGTGAAGACAAAATGATCGGCATGAAACAGGCGCTGGTTCATTTGGCACAATCCATCGTCATTAAGTGCCTGTGGTTTTAAAATGAGGAAACTCTTGTTATCCATTTTCAGGAATGGATTTTTTAGCCTGATCAATTCATAAATTTGGGCTAAAGCCCGGGGCTATAGGGAAACCCTTGATTTTTATGGACTTTAGTCCATTAATAATTTGTTTAAGAATATTTTAGGTTAAAAGTTTTCTGGAATTTTTTACTACAAATCACTCCAACTTTTATTTGAATAATAAGATGTGACTTTTTTAGAACCGGCAAAATAACAGGCTTTTTCAGTAGACCTATCTATATTTTGGTGTTCTTTGCCGCCAATTTTTCCAAAATACTGAGATATAAAATCTATTGACTAATCCGGGGGAAAAATTGGCGCAGGTTGCGAATATTTAATCCGGATTTAAAGAAGTTTTTTTTGATGAATGTCAGATCAACTTATTCCACCGGCGGCAGAATGGCAGCTTTGGACTGGGCGGCTGAGGTTAGAATTTTATCGAGGGCGGCGGCAAACTGCCGGCGCTCGGTCATGCCAAAAGCGGCCGGGCCGCCGGTTTCCACCCCGGCAGATCGCAAATCAGACATAAAATTACGCAGACTCAGACGGTTTCTGATATCGTCTGTGCTGTAAATATGGCCGCGTGGATCCAGTGCCAGACCACCTTTTTCAATCACCGCCGCGGCCAGCGGAATATCGGCCGTTACGATCAAATCGCCGGGTTCCATACGTTTTACAATTTCACCATCAGCCACATCTTCCCCGGGGGCGACCAGCAAAAACCCGATATTTGAAGCTTTCGGGCGGCGCATCGGATGATTGGCCACCAGAGTTAAACTTAAACCGGTACGGGCCGCAGCACGAAACAATATCTCTTTTACCGGTGCCGGGCAGGCATCGGCATCAACCCATAATTTCATCATATTTCAATAAGTTAAAAATTGGAGCATTTTTTCAGACCAGCCGCGGCGTTTAAACCGGGCACCACTTACCCGAAATTACCGGGCGGTCGGCGCCGGTCAGCCCGGGATGGGTTATTGGCCGGCCGTGCAGACTTTCCCAGGCGTAGAGGGCAAAAGCAGTGGCTTCCTTAAAACCGGCCTCAAAACCGTATTCATCAATGGGGCGGATACTGGTTTTCCCGAGCTGCAGGGTCAATTGCCTGATCAGGAAATTATTGAAAGCGCCGCCGCCGCTGACCAGCACTTCATCCGCCTGGGGAAAGTACAGATGGATATGCCGGGCGATGGTTTCGGCAGTATAAACAGAAACCGTATGGAATACATCCTCCGGCGCAAGGCCCTGTTCAGCAGCAAAAGTAATGATATGACCGGTAAATAATTCGTTGTACTGTTCGCGGCCGGTTGATTTGGGCGGCTGCAAATCCTGATAGGCATCCATCAAATACATTTTCATCAGCAACATCCTGCTTAATTTTCCGGAAGCGGCCGTCTGACCAGCGCGGTCAAATTCCTGCTGGAAATAATGACGCATCAGGGCATCGATGATCATATTCCCCGGCCCGGTATCAAAGGCTTGTACCGCCGCAAAAGGTTGTCCGGCCGGCAGAAAAGTAACATTGCTGATGCCGCCGATATTAAGCAGCACCCGGTTTTTATCCCGGTCGGAAAAAAATCGCCAGTCAAAATATGGGATGAGCGGTGCGCCCTGCCCGCCGCGGGCCACATCCGCAACGCGGAAATCACCGATCACCGGAAGACCGGTTAACTGGGCCAATACCGCCGGGTCACCGATTTGCAGGGTCGAGCTGACCTGTTCACCAAGCAGTGGTTCCGGTACCGGCTGATGCCACAGAGTCTGACCGTGGCTGCCGATAAGATCAATCGGGAGATCGGGATGCAGGTGGCGGAATTGCTCAATAAAATCTGCCCAGAGGCGGGCCAGGTAAAAATTGGCCTGCGATATTTCGGACAGACTGAGCTGTGGTTTTTTTATAAGACCGAGCAGCCATTGGCGCTGCCCGGATGTGTAGTCAAAAATATGACCGGCCAGGAAGCGGAGCTTGTTCCCGGAACAGGCGATGAGCGCAACATCAAGCCCATCGCCCGAGGTGCCGGACATCAGGCCGAGAATATTCAGGGAACGGCGCCGGCCAAGGTACCGGAAAATATTCATCTATAAATGTTTTTTAATTTCTGCCTCAAATTCGGCAAAGGCCGTTGATCCCGAAATTTGGGCCACAATCTGCCCGGACTTGTTCAGAATAAAGGTTTGGGGAATGGAATTAAAACTTCCAAAATTTCCAGCCACCTCATCCGCACCCAACAAAATGGGATAACTGACCCCGGTCCGGGTAATCATGCCAGGAATATCCTTTTCCTTCGAGGCAACGGTTAAACCAAGAACTACAACACCTTTATCTTTATAGGCCTGATGCAGTTTTTCCAGATCTGGCATCTCACGGATACAGGGTCCGCACCAGGTGGCCCAGAAATTAACCAGAATGACCTTGCCTTTAAAATCGCTCAGCGCAACTTCTTTGCCGGAAACATCTTTCAGTTTAAAATCTCTGACCATTTTGTCTTCGCTCAACAAAGGAACTGCAAGCAGCAGTAAAAGCAGAATTGTGTACAACCGAATCAGCATGTATGTCCTCCTTAAAAGTGCGGTAACACTCGTTTTAACATTTTTATAAAAACCACTGAATTGCCACTGGAAAGAATAAGCGCACTCAGAAACAGGAAAATTCCGCTGTAAATGCGCAGCAACCCGCTCCAGCCGCGGAAAATTGCATTTTGTCTGAGTACCTGAATGACAAGCACAAACGAAAGGAGCAGAAACATAGTTCCAAAGATCCAGCCGGTACCGGACCATTCATCCCGGAAAAAGCGGAGATAAAAACTTCCGGCCAGCCAGGCCGGCAACAAATCGAATCCGATCAGCGAAAGAGGGTGATTGGTTTTGGCTTTAAAGGGTATAATTCCAACCCAGCGCAGGGCGGCAATTAAGATCAGCCAGCCCATAAACATGTAAAAATTTTCCTGGCGCAGCAGCCCACATTTACTTTCTACACAAAAAAACATGCCCAGATTGAGGGCAAAAAGAATAATAAGCGCAGGAATAATAATTTTAGACAGGTTTTCCCGGCTGCTTGTTTTTTGCGGCTGGCGGAGAAGGAAATGATTGATCTGAATGAGCTGGATCAGGGCGGTGCCGATCAAAGTGATTGCGCTAAGCATGGCTGAATTTCCGGGTTTCAAAACAATTTTACAAATTTTAAATTGTTACTATGTTTAGCGAATTTGTATTTTTGTCAGTATTTAAAATTAGGTGGACATGGCAGAGCATTTGGTTTACATCACCCGGCAGATTCCTGCCGAGGGTATTGAGCTGCTTATTGAAAAGGGTTTTAAGGTGGTCGTTCACGACCCGGCGCAAGGCCCGGGGCGCGATGAAATGCACCATTGGTTCAGTCAGGCCAGTGCTGTGGTAACTTTGCTTTCCGACCAGATTGACCGTGATCTGATCAGCCATGCGCCGCATCTGCGGATCATTGCCAATTATGCCGCCGGTTTCAATAATATCGATCTTCAGGCCGCCGCTGATTTTGGTATCCGGGTCAGTAATACGCCGGATGTACTTACCGCAGCAACGGCCGATTTAACCTGGGCCTTAATTTTAGGCGTGGCCAAGCGCCTGGTAGAATCGGATGATTACTCCCGGCACGGTTTATTCACCGGCTGGGCGCCGCAGCTTCTGCTCGGCCGGGAGGTGACCGGGAAAACGCTGGGCATTGTCGGTGCCGGACGGATAGGTCAGGCTGTCGGCCGGCGCGCCGCCGGTTTTGAAATGCGGATTTTATACACCTCCCGTTCGCCAAAAAAGGAATTTGAGCAGGCCACTGCTGCCCGCCAGGTCAGCTTTGAAACCCTGATCAGCGAATCGGATTTTATCAGCTTTCACTGTGCCTTAAATCAGGAAACCCGCTACCTGCTGAACCGGGATAATTTCAACATGGTCAAACCAGGCGCCTGTATCATCAACACGGCCCGCGGCCCGGTAATTGAAGAAAAAGCTTTGGCCGATGCTTTGAAAAGCGGTCAGCTATCCGGCGCCGGACTGGATGTTTACGAACACGAGCCGCAAATTGAAGCCAGGCTGCTGAAACTGCCCAATGTTATTTTGCTGCCCCATATCGGCAGCGCCACCACCGAAACCCGGGCTGAAATGAGCCGGATTGCAGCCCGGAATATCATAGAATTTTTTAATACCGGCCGCCTGCTAAACCCGGTTTTATAATTTATGGAATTCATCCGGGCGGATAATGGTTTTG
>DYOS01000037.1:24255-25898 GCA_020720405.1 Caldithrix sp.
GGAGTAAGCATGAATGTTTTCCAGATAACCGTCGGCCTGTTTGAGATGAACTGTTTTATCGCTGCCGACCCCGGAACATCCAATTGTATTTTGTTTGATCCCGGTGACGAGCCGGAACGCATCATACAACTGATTGTCAGCAATAAACTGCATCCCCTGGCCATTTACACCACCCATAACCATATCGATCATGCCCGGCGTGCAGCCGAAGTACAGAGACATTTCAATTTACCGTTTTTCACCGGTGAAGGAGATTTGCGCCTGCTGGAAACGCTGAAGGACCAGGGATTGCTTTTTGGGATGGATGTATCAGCTATCCCGGAGGTAAGCGGTTATGTCGTTGACGGGCAAACGGTGAAATTTGGGCAATCCGAAATGACCTGCCTAAGCACACCGGGGCACAGCCCGGGCAGTTTTAGCTATCTTTGCGCCGGTCATGTTTTTGTCGGTGATGTCCTGTTCCAGGATTCTATCGGCCGGACCGATCTGTTGGGCGGTAATTATGAGCAATTGCTGGAATCGATAAGAAGGAAATTGCTGGTACTGCCTGATGAGACCATTGTTCATTCCGGTCACGGCCCGGACAGCACCATTGGCCGGGAACGCCGTCATAATCCCTTCCTCAGAAATTTACAGGCTTGATATGGAACTGAATAATTGCCGGGTTTTAATCACCGGTGGCGCCGTCCGGCTGGGCCGGAACATCACTCAGGCATTATTGGCTGCGGGATGCCGGGTCTGCTGTCATTATCACAAAAGCCGCGATGCTGCGCTTTTATTACAGCAGGAAAGCATAAACTATTCAGGACAATTGCACTTGCTCAGGGCTGATCTGACCGACTTCGAATCGCTTAATACCTTTGCAGCCGAAGCCTGGCAGGTTTATAACGGACTGGATGTACTGATTCATAATGCCGCCATATTTTTTAAAACACCGTTCGGACAGGTTTCTGAAGAAGACTGGGATAAATTTCATTCCTTAAATCTGAAATCTTCTTTTTTCCTTAGCCAGTTTATCGGGCAAAAATTTGTCACCCAAAAATCGGGAAAAATTATTCATATCGGTGATGCCGGCGCCAAAGTTCAGTTTCCCGGCTATCTGCCCTACTCGATCAGCAAAGCCGGATTGACCGCCATGAACCGTGGCCTGGCCAAGACGCTGGCCCCGCATGTCCAGGTTAACATTATTCAGCCTGGTCCGGTGCTGTTACCCGAATATTATGATGAACAAGCCGCCCGTCGCTCCATCGAACACACACTGCTTAAAAGAACCGGCCAACCGGAAGATATTTCAGGCGCGGTTATATTTCTTATCGGAAATGATTATATGACCGGTTCGGAAATCGCCGTTGATGGCGGGCGCAGTTTATATTGATCAGCAATCCTTTTTAGACCCTGAAGAAATTAACCACCGAGAAATCTCAAAGTTTATATGCAGCACAGATTCATCCGGTGTTCGCCGTTTGGAATGACAGGTTTTGTTTCTATCCTGCCTATCCTGTTAAAATTTTTCAGCCACCGATGAACACCGATAACAGAGAAAGAATTGGGAATTGGGAACTGGGAATTGAAGAAAAGTAAACGGATTGTCGTCATCCCGCCGGAGCGGGACAAGTCTTCGAACGATCCCGCCCGGGCGGGAG
>DYOS01000171.1 GCA_020720405.1 Caldithrix sp.
TTTCTCTTCATTCTTCTGCCTTCCTTCTTCTTTCTTTTTTGTTTCGCCCTGCCGGTACAATAAAATGATAGTTGTTTTATCGGGCGCCCAAAGTGTAAGTTTGAAGGCATGAAAATAGTCTTGGTTTTAGGCACGTTCTTCATGTTTTTAAGCGATCCTTTACCGGCGGCTCTACCCTCCGCGTACGGCTCCCGGCATCTGGCTCTTGGGCAGAGCGGGAGCGCAGATCCGGCCAGCCAGTTCAGCCTTTTTATTAACCCGGCGATGCCCTTGACGGACAGTTCCACCTGGAATTTTGATATCGCTTTACTCAATCTGTACCAGATTCCCGGGTTGTACCAGACCACCGGACAGATCAGATCGGACCATTACCACCTGCCAATTTTAATTGGCTGGAACAGCTATGGAAATGCTTTGTACCAGGAACATCATTTCCGGGGCGGGCTTGGTTTTAATGCCGGCAGCCAAATCCGGATCGCATTTTCTGCGGATTATTTTTTACAGGATATTGCCCGCTATGGTCAGGCCTCGGCCTTCTCTTTGGGATGTTCTGGTTTTTTGAAAAATCACACCAATCTTAGTGCCGGTTTTTCCCTGGATCATCTTATTCACAGCAAGTGGAGTAACCGCAGCGGTACTGTTCCTGTTTTTGTTTCAGCTGGTTTACAATACCGGCTCAAAGAATTTGCCCTGATAAATTTTGATCTGGCACGGGAAGACAGCCAACCCTTTGAGTATAGATTTGGGGGAATAATTTCATTACTGCCAGGATTCGAAATACTACTTGGATTGCGCAGCCCGGTGGAAGTTTTTTCCGCCGGATTTATGTTTACCAAAAATGATTATAACCTGGGTTATGGCTTTGCCTGGCACCCGATTTTAGGATTTAGTCATGCCGCCTCTTTTCACCTCGCCATTTAAATTTCTTTTTTACATTTTTTTACCCGTCGCTTTATTTGCTCAAAGCGATCTGGAGAAGAAAATTTCACAGAACCGTTCTATTCTGCAGGAAATTGATCAGGAAATCGCTGATTTACGCAGGTCGATCAAAGGCAGTCAATCACAGGAAGGCGAGGTTTCCGATGAATTGCAGCAGGTTGACCGAAACCTGGCGCTGACTGCCAGAAAACGGGGACTTCTTGAGAATGAAAAAAAACTTTTAGAAAGAAAACTCGAAATCAATATTCAGGAAAATAACCAGGCAGAGGCGGCACTACTAAAACTCACAACTACCTATACCCGCCGTCTGATTCACTCTTATAAATTTGGCAGATTACAAAACCTTGAACTGATCTTCAGTGCAAAATCATTAAACCAGGCTATGGTACGCTACAAATATCTGCAATTCATTTCCAAAAATGATGAACGACTTATCCGTTCCATCCGCACCAAAAAACAAGATATTGAAGTTAAACAGGCCAATCTTCTTAAAACAAGAGAACAACAAAATCTGAATTTGTCTGAGCAAACACAGGCGGAAGAACAATACAGCGCCATAAGGCTGGAAAAAAACCAATTGCTCAGACAGATGAAACAAAGCCGGAAACAGACCGAAAAAATTCTAAGCAGCAAAGAGCAGGAACGTGAAAAAATAGCTTCCATAATTTTGGCTCTTGAGAAGATGCGGAAAGAACGGGAGAAAACACCTGCCCGCAATACCACCCGGGAAGAAGTCCATTTCGATTTTGCTGATATCCGGAAAGCAAAGGGTAAATTGCCGTGGCCTGTGCGCGGAAAAGTAGTTTCGGGTTTTGGTAAAGTGTATGATTCCGCCTCCAAAACTTATCTGCGCAATACCGGAATTGAAATTGCCAGCCCTTTGGGCACAGCTGTCAGCACCGTGTTCAGCGGTGTGGTGCGGACCATAACCTATCTGCCGGTTTACGGCAACACCGTAATTATCGAACATGGACACGGGTTTTACACCGTATATGCCCATCTCGACCAGGTTTTTGTTTCCAAAAACGAGACCGTAAACACCAACCAGCAGATCGGGACGGTCGGTGATTCGGGTTCACAGGGCACGACAAAACTTGGTTTTGAGCTTTACGGCAGTGAGCAGACCATCGATCCATTGACCTGGCTGGGAAAATAGAAGATTTAAATACTTTAAATCGAAACTTGTCCGGGCTTAAAATCTTCTCCGTCGGCGGTCATTAAGATTCTGAATTTCCTTATGCTGCGGGCAGATTTCAGTTGGCTGGTATTTCGGGTGAAAATATTCCTCATAGGTCGATGGACAATATGGACTGGCCAGCTTTTTGGTTTCCTGGCAGATTTTCAGATACAACACACCCGGATTTTCAGGGAAAGAATGCCTGGCAAAATCAACCGAATCATAGGTCATTTTCATAAAATCCGCCCAGAAAGGAAGGGCAGCCACACTGCCGGTCATCCCGCCACCCAGATTCAAACTAAAATCATCCATACCCACCCAGACACCGGCCACGATATCGGCTGAAAAACCAATAAACCAGGCATTAGTATTATCATTTGTTGTCCCGGTTTTTCCGCCGGCCGGCTCCATAAAATGGAATACACCGCGGGCATTATAGCCCGTACCGGCATTGACCACATATTGCAAAAGATTATTCATGATAAATGCGGTCTCGGGGGATAAAACTTCCTTGCGTTCCGTTCGGCTTTGGTAAATTATATTGCCGCTCTTATCCTCGATTTTCAGTATTGAAACTGGTTTAACATGAACACCATTATTGGCAAAAGCACCGTAGGCTGAGACTATTTCCAGTGGAATCACTTCCGAACTACCCAGGGCTAAGGATGAGAATGGGCGCAGATCGGTTGTAATACCCATATTACGGGCATACTCAGCCACAACTTTTGGTGTGATTTCACTGATCAGGCGGACTGCCACAAGATTTATGGAAGCCCGCAGCGCTTCACGGATTGTCATCAATCCACCGACATTGTCTTCAAAATTTTTGGGTGTCCAGCGCGTGCCATCCGGGTTTATTTCAACCGTTGGTTGATTCAGAAACTGATCAGCCGGAGTATAGCCGTTATCAATAGCTGCTGTGTACAGAAAAGGTTTAAAAGCAGATCCGGGCTGGCGTTTCATCTGAGTGACCCGGTTGAATTTTGATTTTGAAAAATCCCTCCCGCCGATCATGGCCAGTATATGTCCATTTTTGGGATTCACAGCGACAAAGGCGATTTGCATGGTGCTGAATTCGGCGAAGGCCGAGTCACTCATATTTTTTTTAGCTGTCCGGAATACATTCTGGCTTAATACCCGGTTTTGGATTGCACCGACCTGGTTTTTCACAGACTGCTCCATATATTTCTGGATGTCCGGATTTAAGGTGGTATAAACCCGCAAACCGTCCTCATAAATATTGACCCCGAGAGAATCCTGCAGGTCATTCAGCTGGCGGCGGATGTATTCTGTAAAATAGGGCGCGGTTTCCATTTCATTGGGGTCTTTGAGCGTCATATTCAGGGGCAGATTTTTAAGACTGTCAAATTCAGCCTGGGTCAGATTATCGGTTTGCAACAGAGCATTTAAAACCAGGTTTCTGCGCTGAAGGGCTCTTTCCGGATGCCGGATGGGTGAGTACCAGGTAGGACCTTTAAGAATACCTACCAGTAATGCACTTTCCTCAACACCAAGATCTTCCACTGTCTTGTCAAAATATCTGCGGGCTGCGGCTTGAATGCCATAGGCATTATTACCAAAAGAATTGACATTGAAATACATCTCCAGAATTTCATTCTTTGAGTATGTTCTTTCGATCTGGATGGCCGTAAGCGCTTCTTTTAATTTCCGGGTAATTTTCTGCTCATAACCAAAATACAGATTCCTGGCCAATTGCATGGTTATGGTGCTGGCACCCTGCTTTATTTCCATGTGGGCAATGTCAACCAGAATAGCCCGAACCACACCGCTTAAATTGATACCCCAATGGTCATAAAATGAACGGTCTTCCGTGGCAATCAGCGATTGAACGGCTGATTCCGGTATTTTATCAAATGGTGTAAAAGTGCGGTTGAAAGTAAAAAAACCATGGAGCAGTTCACCATTGGCCGAATAAACCTGGGTGGCCTGAGCCGGATCGATGCGCTCCAGTTTGGTCAGGGATGGTAATTCACGGCTTAAATAAAACAGGAAGCTAAGACCAGCGGTAAATGCAATTAAAATGAATAAACTGACACCCAGAATTACTTTTCGCAGATTGGATCCGTTCCCACCGGATGGAGTAACGGTTTTTGTGACCCGGGTAACCCGTGTAGTGGAAAAATCCTGACGCCGTTGCCTTTTCATCTTTACAATCTCCGCTGGAAATACGAGCCAGCAAATTAAAATTCCCCCCGCCTCAAAGCAAGAAAAGCAAGGTTTCATAAACAAAGAAAGAAATATGAATTAAGACATAAGAGATAAGGAAAACCCAAATCCAGCTTTGAATATCTTTGTGGCTA
>DYOS01000172.1 GCA_020720405.1 Caldithrix sp.
ACATAAGCTTTAAGATTTCTCCTCTCCCGCCCATGCGGGAAAATCTGCGGTCAGGCTCCCGATGGTTCATTTCTTCCTGCAGTTCTCACCAGTTTTTGGAAAAGAGAAAATATTTCCCCTGAAAAGTTTCCCGCCTGTTAAAGATGCCTGTAATAGATTCGATTATCGAACCCATATTTTAATCAAAGTAGCAGGTATGCATATGTTATCATCCAAAAAAAACGGCTCACAGCTTACAGTTCAGCTAAAGGGCAAATTGATTGCTTCAAATGTAGAATCTGTTAAAACAGAATTACTTCAGATGATGGCTGAAGACATACTCCATCTTATTCTGGATTGCAAAGAACTGGACATGATGGATTCCAGCGGAATAACGCTTTGTATCGCTGCTCAGAAAACCATGACCAACCGCCATGGCCAGATGGAGTTCGTCCATTTGAATGAGGATATCTGCCGGCTGTTCAAGCTGACCAGGCTGAACAAACATTTTAAGTCGAATTGCTGATTTACAGCCCATAAATGGAGGCTTACCATGGCTATGCTCGAAGATGATGAAATAATTCTTATTTTTATCGAAGAATCCAAAGAACATCTTGATGGAATAGAGGCCGATCTGCTTGATATCGAGTCGATGGGCGCTGATGTGGACACCGACCTGGTCAACCGCGTGTTCAGGGCCATCCACTCGATAAAGGGCGGGGCTGGTTTTCTCGGTTTTGAAAAAATCAAAGAGCTTACCCACAGCATGGAAAACCTGCTCAATATGATTCGCTCCGGCAGCCTTATCCCAACCTCCGGACTAATATCTGTGCTGCTCGAAGGTGCCGATGTGCTTAAAAATCTGATCGGCAACTATCAGAACAGTAATGAAGCCGATCTCTCTTCCATTCTGAAATCTCTCGAAAATGTGACCCTGGAATCCCTCCCGGCTGAGGAGAAGAAAATGGTCGGGGAGAAAGTGGATATTCGCCTGCCAGACGGTTCATTTTTTGGCAGCCTGCCAAAACTGGATCTGGAGCAGGCCCTGAAAGGCGGCCGCAAACTTTATATCGTCTCTTATGACATGCTCAACGATATCGAACGGCGGGGGAAAAACCCGCTCAGAATTCTGAGTGAAATTGAACAAACCGGTCTGCTCATCGAAACCAGGATGGAACTGCCGCAGGTTGGCGGGCTGGAGGATTTCACTACCGAATTCAGGATGAGTTTATCGGTTCTGCTGGCCACTGTACTGGAAGATGATATTATTCCCAACCTGCTTCAGGTAGACCGCTCAAAAATATTTCACGTTGATCTGGCCGGACAACTGCAGCAAATCGCCGATACCAAACCCGGTGCGGCCGGCCCGGTCCCGGATACCATTCCCGAAAAGCCGGTGGAACCAAACTTTTCCGGGACTGAAGCAGAGTATTCTGAAGATGATCTGGCTGTTAAATTCCCTATGGATTATGAGGCGGATGAATTTATAGAAACACCAGTGTATGAGGTACCGGAACCTGTATCCAAACCGGTTCAGGCTTCAAAACCCGTGGCTGCCAAAAAGCCGGCGGTGGTCAGCAAACAATTGGTTCCGACGGTAAAAGAGGAACAGCCCCGGACGGTGCTGGACAAGCAGATCAATATCGGTGCGGCCTCCTCGACCATCCGGGTTAATGTAAAAGTGCTGGATGAGCTGATGACCCTGGCCGGAGAACTGGTGCTGACCCGTAATCAGCTTCTGCAAAATGTCGCCAAAACGGAAACAAACCAGTTCGAACAGGCTGTGCAGCGACTCGATCTGGTTACCTCTGAGTTGCAGGAAGCGGTGATGGCCACCCGGATGCAGCCGATCAGCAATGTTTTTAACAAATTCCAGCGTGTGGTGCGCGACCTTTCGGAAGGTTTGGGCAAAGAGGTTGAACTGCATATTGAAGGTAAAGATGTCGAGCTGGACAAAACCATCATTGAGGCAATCGGTGATCCGCTGGTGCATCTGGTGCGCAATGCGGTTGACCACGGCCTCGAAACACCGGATGAACGTGTCCGGCGGGGCAAACCCAGAGTTGGCAACCTGTTTCTCAAGGCTTCTCATGAAGCCGGACAGGTTAATATCGAAATCAATGATGACGGCGCCGGTATCGATCCCCAGAAAATAAAAGCCAAGGCCCAGGAGCAGGAACTGGTTGAACCTCACCTGCTCAATGCCATGAGCGAGAAAGAAATCATCCGGCTGATCTTTAAACCTGGTTTTTCCACGGCCAAAGTAGTCACAGATGTTTCCGGCCGCGGTGTTGGCATGGATGTGGTGCAAAACAATCTATCCATGCTGGGCGGAACGATTGACATCAATTCAACCATTGGCAAAGGCAGCACTTTCCTGATCAAACTGCCGCTGACTCTGGCCATCATACCTTGCCTGATCGTTGAAGTTGAAGACAACCGTTATGCCATTCCCCAGGTAAATCTGGTGGAACTGGTGCGCATCCAGGCCGACCAGGTTAAAAAACGGATCGAGATTATCGACGATGCGGCAGTGATGCGGCTGCGCGGTGAGCTTCTGCCGCTGATCCATCTGGCCGACGCCCTGCAGATGCTCAAAACTTATCTCAATGACCATCGCAAACGAAAATCTTCCCGCCGGCGTAACCTGTTTGACCGCCGTTCTCCGGTTCACAATCCGGAATACCAATCAGCCGCCGGCAGCCCGGCCGAACCCGGAACCAACCGCAGAAATGAGGCAGACGACCGCCGGCACGATTTGGACAGTGCTTATAATGTTGTCGTGGTTAATGCCGGTGATTTTACCTATGGTATTGTGGTCGACCATCTGCTCGATTCGGAAGAAATTGTGGTCAAACCGCTTGGCACTCACCTCCGGGAGATAAAAACCTACGCCGGGGCAACCATCCTGGGGGATGGAAAAGCCACCCTTATTCTGGACATCATGGGCATCAGTCAGGCTTTAAACCTGAAAAATATCAAGCAGAAATCCAAACAATTTGAAATAAGCAAAGAAACTTCAGCCAATACGGATATCCGTTCTCTGGTCTTGCTGCGCAATGCTGCCAACGAACAATTTGCCGTGCCGCTCGGCTTTGTCTCACGCATCGAAAAGATTTCCAGAAACGACATCGTTCAGACCTCAGGGAAGCAAGCCATCAAATACCGTGGGCAAAATCTGATCCTGTTCAGTATTGAGGACGTGGCCAAAGTCGGCCCGCGCGAACAGGTTGACTGGCCCTTTGTCCTGATTTTTCCCTATGCCGGCCGCGATGTGGGGCTGGTTGTTTCCCGGATTGTTGATGTGGTTGATATCGATCTGAAAATCGATGAAGAAACCTTCCGCCAGCCGGGCATTATGGGCTCGGCCATTATCGAAGATCAGATCACCCTTTTTCTTGACCCCTACGAGATCGTTTCGGTGTCCATGCCCGAATGGACAACCCGCAAGCTGCTGGAAGCCGACAAGACTAAAAAGAAGGCCCGTAAAGAGCAGTTCACGGTTCTTCTGGTTGAGGATTCTACCTTTTTTCTGAACCAGGTGAAAAACTTTACCCAGGCTGCCGGTTACGAAGTGATTACTGCGCTGAACGGAGTGGAAGGGCTGCAAAGACTAAATGATCCGGAACTGGAAATTGATATTGTTCTGACCGATATCGAAATGCCCGAGCTGGACGGTGTTGAAATGACCCGTAAAATCAGGAAAGAAAGCAAATGGTCAAAACTTCCGGTTATTGCGCTGACTTCAGTGGCCGGCACCGAAGCTGAAGAGCGGGCTTATGCGGCGGGTATCGATGAATACCTGATCAAACTCGACCGGGAAAAAGTTCTGGAACGGGTTCATTATTTTGTGACCAACGGCAGATAGGAAGGCAATATGAATGAAAATGAGTCAACCGGCAGCGTTCTTGAATTAACCATTTTTAAGGTGGATGACCTGACCGCGGCCATTCCCACCTCCTTTATCCGGGAGATTAACCGCCATATGTCCATCACCCGGGTTTCCAATGCCCCGGATAATGTGCGCGGTATTCTCAACCTGCGCGGTGATATCATCACCGTCATTGACCTGCGCCAGGTTTTTGGTCTTACGGTAACTGAAATAAATAACGATTCACGGATTATTGTGGTCCATTACAACCGGGAAGACATTGGTCTGCTGGTTGATAAAGTACTCGATATCAAACTGGCCGCAGAAAGTGAAATGGAAGACTCACCGGCCAATCTGAACGGGGTGAACGGCGCCTTTTTTACCAGGATTTTCAAGATGGAGGAGGACCTGGCCGCCATTCTGAATATCAAAGATATTCTCAACCCGGAAGTCATCTTAAACTGAACGGGGAACCAGGTTCGGCATCTTATTCGGCATCCCTTGGTTTTCTCCGTGTTCTCCGTGGACAGAAAATTTTTACAGGATCACAGGATTTGCAGGATAAGAAAGCAGAGAACAGAA
>DYOS01000173.1 GCA_020720405.1 Caldithrix sp.
GATGTAAAAACTTTTGTCCAATATAATGCAAAATCTATCAGCGTTAAATTTTATTCTGCAATTTAGCAGGAACAAACAATTCTTAATTGATTAAATCTGATCAGGGCAGATGAAGAAGAGTATTTACAAAATAAAAACAGAATCGCCGGGTAAATCGGTGCCCGGCCCTGCCGGAACCACCAAAAGCTTTTTGCAATAACAACTAAATATGCAGACTGTGTTCAACCTTGATGCAGGCGTCCATAACCACGTCCAGACCGGCCTCGAGCGCTTTTTGTGCCGCTGCTTCATGGAAAATACCCAACTGCATCCAGATCACTTTAGCCTTTAAGCGGATCGCCTCTTCAACCACCGGCAGTACATCTTCCGCCCGGCGGAATATATTTACAATCTCCAGCGGCAGCGGCACCTCGGCCAGTGCCGGATAACAGGTTCGACCCAATACCTCGCCGTAGTTTGGGTTTACCGGAAAAATCTCATACCCGGCCTGCATCATGTAGCGGGTTACGCCATAACTGATTTTACCGGGATTGGCCGAAACACCAACCACGGCAAGTCGTGTATATTTTTGCAGTATTTCTTCGATATTTGTATTCACATTATCCCAAACGGACATGCTTTGTCTCCTCTTTTATAACCCGCATCCGGCGCTGGTTGAATTCAGCACGAACCGGCTTTGGTAATCCGAAAAACCAGTTTTCTGTTTCTGTCCAAAATAAACCGACCTGCTCCGGGGCATGGGCATCCGAGCCGAAGGTCAGGGCCACACCATTTTTCACGGCCAGTTCGGCCAGCGGCCGGGCCGGATAAGGTTCGGCAATGGCTTTGCGGGTGCCCGAGGTATTGATTTCCAGGGCCATATTCTGCGCTTTCAGTGCTTCGAAAATAAGCAGTAACTCGTTCTGAACCAGCGGCAGCAGCGGCGTGCCCGGGCGTTTGATCAAATCGAGATGGGCAACCACATCAAACAGTCCGGTTTCAATGCCCTGCCGGACAACGGAAAGGTACTCCCGATAGATATCCTGTTGTGTGCGGCTGTCGAAATGATATTCAAAAACCCAGTTGCCAGCACTCCAACCTTCGATAAAATGGACGGACATCAGAACCAGGTCGAAGGGATAGGATTTCAGAAAGTCGTCCAGAAACCGGGTATATTCCGGCAGGTAATCCGCTTCGATACCGAGCAGAATTTTCATCTCCGGGAACTGCCGGCGCAGGTCAATCACCTCCTGCACATAAGCCTCCGTTTCGTCCGGACCCATGCGATGGGCCAGGTCATAACCATCCGGTAATGGTCCATGGTCGGTAAAGGCAATTTCATAAATTCCCAGTTCTGCGGCGGTCTGCACATATTCGGCCAAACTGCCCCGGGCATGTTTACAGCGGGCGGTGTGCATGTGATAATCGGGCAGACGGCTCATTTCAGCAATTCCTTCAGTTCATCGGTGTGGGTTGTCGGTACCTGTTCATCCTTGAGCAAAACACGGCTGAGCAGGCGGTAAACCTGTCCGGCCTGCGGCTCGGCCGAGCGGGAAAGCATATCCAAATGTGCCGAGATGGTTTGCCGGTCACCACGGGTCAGAGGTCCGCTCAAAGCCTGACGGTACCCGGAAGCTGATATATTTTTTAAGGTCGCTTCGGCCAGCGGTAACAGCCAGCTTTCCGCTTCCCGGTTCAGACCGGCCTCTGCTATCAACCGGGCAGCCAGGCTATGCAACCCGATCTGCAGATTGGAAACCAGAGTGGCTGTCAGGTGCAGGGTTTGTTTTTGGCGCAGGGTTACCGGACGGATCTGCAGCCCGGCGCCGGAAAAAATCTCCCTGAGCGGGGGCAGCAGTTCCTCTGCACCGAGAAAGGTGCAGGAAATATCCTGCCACAGGTCCGCCGGCATAAATTTCCGGGGAAAGGTTTGCAGGGGATGAAAACTGCCCGTCCGCCAACCGCCGTCCGTTAAAATCTGCAATGGTTCTGTTCCGGTCATCCCGCTGGTATGAACCAGATTTCCGGGCTGACTGGTGCGTGCGGCAATCCGTTCCGCCACAGCGGAAATTTCTCCATCCGGCACGGTAATAAAGATTAACCCGGAATCACCGGGCAGGGATAATTCCGCCTGCGGCACAAAGAGGATGTTCGGGCCGGGCGGTAATGGACATGCGCTGCGCCCGGAAAGGATGACCCGGTGCTTAAGCCGGGAGAGGAGCAGTGCCAGGCTTGTGCCCAGCCGGCCGGGTCCGATAATGGTTATCTGCATAAAAAAAATGCCGGACAGAATCCGGCTTTGGGTTTTACTGGTATTTTGCCGATTATTGGGCGGCGATGGGCCGCCGGTTAATTAAAAGAAGCGGTTGGAGCTGCCTCTTTCACCGACATATTTGTCCTTCGGGAAAAAGCGGTTATAAACCAGATCGCTGAACATGATCGCTTCGTTCGAATACGGGTTGATATTCCGTTCATAAAAAACTTCATCGATCATCGGCGAGGCTTCTTTCCAGCTCGATACCGGGTTGAGCTGCACGATAAATTCGAGAAATTCCTTTTCCTTTTTATTGAACAGTTTTTTGATAATTTTGCGCCGGGAGCGGCCGGTGATCAACTCATTTATATCCTGCAAAGGCGTATCGCTGCTGATCTGGCTGGCCACAAAATCGGCTAAGGCGGTGGCCACCGAGGCGCCGGTTTCCTCTTCCTCGTACTCTTCTTCAGCTTCTTCCGCTTCCTGCGGGCGGACAACCATTTCGCCGACTTCGATATCCTTTACGGCGACTGCCGGCTTGTGCTGTTCAAGGCTTTCCACTTTTTCCAGACCTAATATTTCAGTCCGGTCACGCGGTTCTTCTTCCTTTAATCCGGGGATAACGCCATCCCGCAGCAGGGCTTCGACTTCATTGAAATGCAGCTCGCTGAGTGTGGTTTTAGTTTTAACCTGCTGGATTTTTTCACTGAACTGACGCAGACCGCGATCCTTGAAAGCGGTTTCCAGAATTTCCAGGGCGATGGTATCCACTTCTTTTTCGGTGGCCTGGCTAAAAAAGGTGACAATGTTTTTAACCATGCGCAGGGCCATTTCGACCGGCTCGGCCTCGAAGGTTTTCTGATCAATCTGCTGCATCAGGTTGACAAACTGGTTTTCAGAAACCTGGCGCATAAACTTGGTATCAAAATACTCGGAGACAGCCGCTTTGTAATAGGTAAAATGGGAGAAATATTTAAAGGTATCGTACACTTCCAGGGTCGAAACGACTTCGCTGTCTTTGAAAATGAACTGACGCAGGGTGCGGTGCGGTTCAATCAGGTAATTGATTTCCAGCTTGATGGCCCGTTCGATGAGGTGATTGAATTTGGTGACATGAAAATTGGCGTTCTGTTTCAGAAAATCAAAAATCTGATCAATCAGCATGCGCACTTCAGGCCGGTCGTAGTCAAAACGGTCGCTGCTCTGAAATTTCTGTTCTTCTTCGCGCAGCCAGATTTCAACCTGCTGATCGAGAAAGTGCTTTACTGATTCTGAAATATTCAGTCGGCTGACATAAGCAAGGGGAATATCAACCATCTGGGCATCGGTGATGACTGTGCTTTTTATGCGCTGAATATAGGTTTCCACGATCTGATCAAGCATAGGTTACCTCGTTGTGTATATGAATTTTATCAACCGTTCGGAATGTCTGAAAAATCGTCCGAACTGATTTCACAATATAATCCGGATTCAAAAATTTAATGGTATCATCTCACCGGTTCAATTTATTTTTTATGTACCGGTAAACTGGAGCCATATTTTACGCTGCCGTGGACCGTCGAATTCACAGAAGTATAAGGCCTGCCAGGTTCCAAGTTTTAAACGTCCGTTTTCAACGATAACCAATTGTTCCGCTCCGAACAACGATGATTTCAGATGGGCGGCTGAATTGCCTTCGGCATGACGGTAATGGTCATCGAACGGAACAATTTTATTGATGGTTTTAAGCAGATCAGCCGGGACATCGGGATCGGCATTCTCATTGATGGTCAGGGCTGCCGTGGTATGTGGTGTAAAAAGCAGCAGAATCCCATCCTGCCAGCCCGATTCGCTCACCCGGTCTTGGACGACAGCGGTAATATCAAGGAATTCAGTCCGGTTTTTTGAGATTATTTTCAGCTCGGTCATCATAAACTCCTTCTTGCCGGCCAGACCGGATTTACAGGATAAAACCTAATAAAAAATGCCGGTAAAAAAAACTGCGCATCCATCTGTGAAAATCCGTGCTGTGCCCGGCTCTGTCGGGTTATTCGTGGACAAAGAATTTTGATAAGATAACAGGATAGGCAGGATGAACAGGATGACAAATCTGGGTTCTTCAATTCAGAATTCCAATCGGTGCGTATCCGTGTCAATCGGTGGCTAAAAAGAATATCGACAGGATAACAGGAATGACAGGTGAA
>DYOS01000174.1 GCA_020720405.1 Caldithrix sp.
ATTAATCTATGGTTTTATAATAGCTGGATTGCAGCCCGGCTTTGATACCATGCCAGTTGTTGCTCAACCCAGCCGTTCCACTAATCAATTTTAACACCCGCCACGAAGTATCCGCGATCTGGTAATCCTCGGGGATACAGGAAGTGTTTCCGGCATCACAGGCGATGGAAATACAATCCAATATCCGCCGGCTGTCCAACCCGGTCAGAATAATGGAACCGGTATCAAGAGCTTCCGGTCTTTCCATGGAATTGCGGATGGTAACCGCCGGAAAATTTAAAATGGAAGATTCCTCGCTGATCGTCCCACTGTCGGAAAGCGTACATTTAGCCTTCATCTGTAAATGGTTATAATCGAAAAATCCAAAGGGTTTTAGAAACCTGATTTCCGGCCGGAAGGTCAGTTTCTGCTGTTCAAGTCTTTTGCGGGTCCGCGGGTGCGTAGAAACGATCACCGGCAGTTCATAAACCCGTGCTAATTCATTAAGAGAAGCAGACAGTTGGTTAAGGCTGTCCGGGTCATCCACATTTTCCTCACGATGGGCACTGATCAGAAAGTACTGACCGGACTTCAGTTGCAGCTCATCCAATATATTGGAGGCTTTGATCCCGGGAAGGTAATGATTGAGAACTTCCAGCATGGGTGAACCGGTCAGGTAAATACGGCGGTGCGGCAATCCTTCACTAAGCAAATGACGCCGGGAATGTTCGGTGTAAACCAGGTTAAAGTCGGCAATATGGTCGATCAGACGGCGGTTAATTTCCTCGGGGACATTACTATCAAAAGAGCGGTTTCCGGCTTCCATGTGATAAACCGGAATCTTATAGCGCTTGGCGATAATGGCCGAAATGGAACTGTTTGTATCACCAAGGACAAGAAAAGCATCCGGCTTTTCGTTGCGGATTACTTCTTCGGTTTTGATCAGAATTTCGCCATAAACCCGGCCAATGGAGGCAGTATCCACATTCAGGAAATGGTTAGGCTTGCGAATTTCCAGTTCTTTATAAAAAATCTCGTTTAGTTCATAATCATAATTCTGACCGGTATGCACGGTGATATGATTCGTAAATTGATCGAGCAGGGCCATGACCCTTGAAAGACGGATGATTTCTGGCCGGGTGCCGACAACGGTCATTACTTTAAGTTTGTTTTTCATTTTAGAAATGTCTTTTGTTATTTGAGGGTGGAACGGTGAAAAGGTGGAATGGTGAAATGGTTGAGCTAATCATACCAGTTTATCTTCAAGTGAATGAATTAATCCGTGCATCATTTTGCGAATATGTTTAACTTTTTCGATAACCATATCAATTGAATCTAAATAACCAAGTTTTTGAGCAATTTCTATCTGTGTTTCAAATTCTGATAAAGATCCATTTGCAATCCACAAAAACTGAATAAATTCCTTTGTACCTTTTCTACCTGATCCTTCAGCAATATTTGAAGGAATAGAAATAGCACATCTTCGAATTTGAGAAGTTAAACCGTAAAGTTCTTCCTTCGGAAAATATTTTGTTATACTATAAACTTCGGAAACAAAATTCATACTTACCTGCCATAATTCCAAATCTTTATAGCTTTTCATTATATCACCATTCCACTATTCCACTATTTCATAAAAAGTGTCCGGATCATTTGGATCAAAAAACTCATTAATCCAGAACAAGGTCAGTAGTTCAGACTCCCCGACATTCGTAATGTTATGGGTATGCCAGACCGGGATATCGACAAAAGATGGTTCGTTTCCACTGAGGTGGTATTCAATAATTTCTGCGGTACCAATCCGGCGCAGACGGATGACAGCTTCCCCTTTTATTACCGAAAATCGTTCCACTTTGCGGGTATGAAAATGATTGCCGCGGGTTATACCGGGTTTGGTTGTCGAGAAGGAAAACTGCCCGCCGGAACCAGTTTTTACAACTTCAACAAAACTGCCCCGCTCATCCTGATGTTCGGTGTACTTCACCGGGTAAAAATCAGGCTCGATATAATTACGGAAAGTGTTAAACAGACTGGTTTCAAAACGGGATGACAGATCGGGCAGAATTTTATTTTCCAGATAATCAGTTTTAAACCTGGTTAAAATGGCCAGAATATCGGTGACCCTGGCTGAATCCTGGTAAGGCACGGGATAAACCGGCTGATAAATTTTCTGATCAATCACCCGGTATATTTCTTTCAATAGCTGATCGATATAAATCAGGTTTAGTTCGGCATCGGTCTCAATTTTTGGTGTTTCGTTATGGGTCAACTGATAGGAAAAAGTAGAGACTACCGAGTTATAAAACGGACGGCCAAAGGGTCCGTAAACATTGGGGATGATCAGACCGGTAAATCCGGTATGGTTGCGCTCGGACCAGTTTACAAACAGCTCGCGGCCTTCTTTTTTTGAACGGCCATAAACATTGTCCCGCTCTTCCTGGGTGGATGAGGACATCAGGACATGGGGCCGGACATTCAATTTTTCCATAGTCGTTATCAGTTTTTGGACCAGTTCAATATTTGTCCGGTATAAAAGATCTGGTTCGGAATGGCGGTTCAGGGCAGCGAGGTGGACAATGACATCGCATTGGGCGACAAATTTTTCCAGGTGGTCGGAGTTCTCAAAATACTCATCGCGGAAAGGGATGCGGGTTATACCCTGCTGAAGACCAAGAAAATTATAAAGATGTGTGCCGATAAAACCGGCCTGGCCGGTGATACCAATGTTTATCATTTTATCCATTTACTTTTTACCATTAAGGAGTTTTGCTATGCTCTGACTATTTGTTAGTAATAATAACACAACCTGATCATTTCATAAATTTGGCTAAAGCCCGGGAGTATTGGTTTCTCTTAATCCCTGTCCCGCAGGTGCGGGATGGGGCTATTTCGAACCCCTTGATTTTTATGGACTTCAGTCCATTAAAAAATTTGTTTAATAATATTCCAGTTTAAATCTTATGTGAAAATTGGCAAATCGTCGACTCAACTTATCTACCGGAGGCCCAGTCAAACCAACGGTCCGCCGGGAAGCGGTAATCATCGGCCTTGCTTTCATCCAATAACATATCAGAGAAAACCAGAAGCCGGGCCCCGGGTGTCAATGCCTGCATACCATTAGCCTGACCGCCGGGCACAACCAGAACCTGGCTATCCTGGTCGGATAGATTAAAAACCCGGAGCGGTAAATCAGCGGCTGGATTTTGCCAATCGTCGATAGCCACTGTAGCGATCCGGAACTGACCGGAAATGACATAGAAAAATTTGGATTCCAGTTTGTGCCCCTGCCAGGCACGGACAAATCCGGCCGGCTGGTTTTCGATAAGATAGAAGCGCTTTACGTTTTCGAAATGAAAATCATTGACAAAACGCAGGGTGCCGCGCTGGTCGGTAAAGGTAGCACCGGGAATCAGGTAAGGTTTATTGTTTTTCATTTTATGGAATTAGTTTTTCAAAAACACAGGGTGGTTATAATCCAAGATCGTTACGGACCATGTCCAGTTTTAATAATAGCTTTTTGGTACCTTCTACATCAAGCCGTTCGGTATTGTGGGAAGTGTATTCGCTGACCTGAGAAATTTTATTCTCACCTTTGGAAAAAAACAAACTGTAGTTCAGATCACGGTCATCGGCCGGGATGCGGTAATAGCCAGGCAGATCCTGCGCTTTGGCCATTTCTTCCCGGTTGACCAACGATTCAAAAAGTTTTTCACCATGCCGGGTACCGATAACAGTGACTGGATTATCTGCCTTATATAGTTCTTTTAAGGCCTGGGCAATATCGGCGATAGTGGAGGCTGGGGCTTTCTGGACAAAAATATCGCCGGGTTTCCCATTCTGGAAGGCATATAAAACCAGGTCAACGGCTTCATCCAGGGTCATCATAAAGCGGGTCATGTCCG
The DNA here is from genome assembly GCA_020720405.1 of Caldithrix sp. Classification (GTDB taxonomy): domain Bacteria; phylum Calditrichota; class Calditrichia; order Calditrichales; family Calditrichaceae; genus DYOS01. Next base: position 3,882 of record DYOS01000174.1, read on the forward strand.
GATCAGTAATGGTGATAGGCTGGCCGCTTTTGATCTGCTGAACAAATAAGGGAATTACCGAACCGCGTGAGGCCATAACATTGCCGTAGCGGGTACCGCAGAGAATGGTCGAGTGATTTGCTTCGCGTGATTTGGCGACCATTACTTTTTCCATTAGGGCTTTGGACATACCCATGGCATTGATCGGGTAAACCGCCTTGTCCGTACTGAGCACAATCAGGTTTTTTACCTTATTGGCGATGGCGGCATCGATGACATTTTCGGCGCCAATAATATTGGTTTTTACGGCCTGCATGGGAAAGAACTCGCAGGAGGGAACCTGTTTTAAGGCGGCGGCATGAAAGACATAATCGACACCGGACATGGCTTCGTTGACGCTGCGATAATCGCGGACATCGCCAATATAGAATTTAACTTTGGGGTTTTTCAGTTCATTGCGCAGGTCGTCCTGTTTTTTTTCATCCCGGCTGAAGATGCGGATTTCCTGAATATCGGTATCGATAAAGCGATTAAGGACGGCATGACCGAAGGA
>DYOS01000175.1 GCA_020720405.1 Caldithrix sp.
GGTTCAGGCCGCTGACCGGATCCCAAACGCCATAGGCCCGCGAAACCGCACCGCTACGCAACTCACTTACGCCGGTCACTTTCGACATTATCCTTCAACAGGCATCCTTTTTTCATCAAGGAAAAATATAAATGTTGATGTTTTCGTACAGTATTGTATTGCTTTGCTCCATCAACTGGCAGATGGCTTCGCGTCAATGCCGATCAGCGCACAATTTTATGCATTAATAGAAAGCAGAATTACTGCATCGGCCTGAGCAGCAGGTTACCATTACTATTGTAAACAGCCGCGGCGAAATTTCAGGCCATAAAAAAACCTTCAGCGGATCAGCATAAGTTTTATCGTTTTTTCCACTACCGTTTTTGTATTGCCGGGCACGTGGGCCAATAGTTTAAAAATATAGATGCCACTCGGAAGCGATGTACCATCTTCGTTTTTTCCATCCCAGGTAAACTGATGATTTCCGGCTGGCAAAAAACTATAACAAACCATCTTCATCACCTGTCCCAGCGTGTTGTAAATGGTCAGCTGCACCGCTGAACTCTGCCCCAGTTCAAAATGCACTGTTGTTGACGGATTGAAGGGATTGGGATAATTCGGATAGAGCCGGAAGGCGTTTACAAAGCTTTCCTTAGTTTTCACCCCATTCGGAGTATTGCTCCCGCCGGGTGTCGGAGCAGCAAAAAACTGCCAGTCAGCGCCGCCGTCCGTGCTTCGACCCAGCGAGATATTGGGCTGCTGCTCACCAAAAGTTATGGAATCCAATAAAACAAAACTTTCCTCTTCTTTGAGAAACAAGCCAAGCTCTTCGCCATCCGCATCCAGTTTGTATGGGGCATGAAGGGCACCTTGCTCGGTATCGTCATCGGTCCAGACCAGCAAAAAACCGCCCGGGGCGATATTCATTTCGGGCAGTCTGAATTTGGACGGATTGGAAATATTATCACTGAGATAAAAATTGCCCAGTGCAATCGGTTCACCACTGCCATTATACAGTTCAACCCAGTCATCAAATTCCCCGGCCTCATCGCTGACCGTACTCTGATTGCTGGCCATGAATTCATTGATAAATAACCCGGTTTGAACCGAACCGACGGCAATCTGATAGGTAATGTCCGGGCTCTTGCGGGGCATACGGCTTTCTTTTTGAGTGTTATCCCGGGCGCTAAAGAAGAGCTGAATAATAGCCTGCTTATCCACAGCGGGAATTTCCGCCTGATAAATATGATCGCCAGCCAGACCGTCAGAATTCGGATCATAATCATCCATGACCAAAACCGCCCAGTCTCCCCCGTTCACCGAAAAATGAGCCTCTACCTGTGGCTGTCGGTCCTCATCCTCAACGTAAACAGAAACAGGAATCGCCTGCCCGGGCGGCACCATCACGGACGGGAAAACCGCATTGCGGATAACCGGGACAATGTCATTCAGTTGAATCTGACTCAGCAAGCTGTTGCGCCGGGTCGTGATATAGGGCTTCAAACCGTAATCGGTATGGCCGTCATTCAGTGCCTGAATATAGGACAGGTGAAAATCATTAACCGTATAGCCATAATCGAGCGTGCGCCAGGTATCCGCTTCAGCGGCAGCAGAAATCATATTATGTAGGGCATCAATTTTTGGAAAAAGTGAATCGGGCTGAAATGCACCCTGCAGCAATTTGTTGATGTAGTACGAGTAACGGTCTTTGTACTCCGGCACACCAAAAATTTTGGTAGCCAGCGGCCGCGCCTCCCAGGGATTGCCCCAACCGTAAAGATTCCGGTTACCCCAGTCCTGCCCGACCCAGTCGATACCGAAAGTATTGTCATAATCATAAGGAATAAATTTAAAGCGGTCTTCCACGGGATCGTGGTACAGGTAAAAATTATTTTTCAGATACCAGTAATCATCCCAGTCGCCAGTCACCACATCGATAGCCAGAATCCGCAGGTATAAGTCCACATCAAACCAGTTTTCAATATCCGTAAATCCCGCTTGCGGGATGGAATGAACCAGCGTAATGAATTCTGCCAGATCGCTGTAGTCATCTGCTTCCGTATTGGTTTTGAGATCATAGGTCCGGCGGCCGCCGGATTCGAATTTATAGGATTCGGGATTGCTGCCCAGGTAAACCAGATCCGCCGGCCACAGGCATTTGTACAGGTTGCCGGAATTGCTGCCAAAGCGGTTATTGATAAAATTCTCATCGATGTGTTCAACATTGATATACAGACCATAATATTGGTGATTGATAAACAAGCGGATATGGTTGGCCAGTGAGGCCGGAATTTGATCCTGTTTGAAAATATCCCAGGCCAGTTTGGCGCGGATAATTGAGGGATCATTATGTTCACCGTTTAAATTCAGCTTTTCAAAGCCGTAAAATTTACGACCGTTTTCAAAAGTATTGAAAGAGACTTTGAAGGATTTTTTTTGGGCATCCCGGGAGGTGTTGCCACGCAGGCGGAAGCCGATATTTTCAACCGTATCGGAAATGGTACCGGCGCTGAAAACAAAATCGGCCGGGTATTCATGATCGCTTTGCGCGTTGGCCGGGTCCATAATTTCGGCCAGAGAATCAGGAGCGATGGTGATGTAAACCGTGGGCACCAGCTGGTCATTAAAAACCGCTGAAACCGGTTGAGTCCGAAGCGGTTGGACACACAAAAAAACAAGCCATGATATCATAAATCTGACTAACATTCTGCCTCCCTGAAAGAGCAGCACATTTTCTACCGGTGCCTATTCATGGCCTGCAAAATCTGCCATGTTTATGGGAATAAGTGCTTTGCCCGGCGGAGGGAATTTCGTTACCTTGCGCCCCGGTTTCCAAACAATATTTGACAAAAGACAGCGGACGAGAATGGACGACCTTCTAAATCGCTTTCCGGGCCTGTTAAGCCCGGAACAAGCCATGAATATCATACTTGAAGCCATCAATGAGGCCATTGATTATGAACTGGCCGTAGTGCTCAGCCTTGAACAGGATAACCAACTCATTGTTCGGCAGGCCCGCGGTCCGCTGGTCACTCCCGATCTGGAAAAATACAGTATCAATCTTGATAAACGCCGCGACCTGCTTGATATCCTCAAAGCAGGAGATGTTCGTTTACTGGATGACAAACCGGATCAGAGTATTTTTCATATCGATACCTATCATGATATTCTTGATCTCCCGGATAATCATTCCTGCCTGGTCGCACCGCTATCCCTGAACAATCAAACCGTGGGTATGCTTACGCTCGACCACCGGGCCTGTGACATGTTCACCCCGAATATCATCAAAACCGTAGCCTCACTTTCCCGGTTGATTGCCATCGCCCTGGCTCAATCGCGCTCGGTCGATGCCCTGAATGCCGAACGGGATTCCCTGCTGGCCGAACGGAATTCACTTCTCGGTGAAGATTTCCCCGGGAATCGTCTGATCGGACGCTCTGCACTCTGGCTGGATGTTTTGAAAAAAACGAAAATGGTCGCCGTAACCGACACACCGGTTTTGATTACCGGTGAGACGGGAACCGGGAAGGAAGAGGTAGCCCGGGCCATCCATCAGCTTTCAGGGCGCAGTAAGAAACCATTCGTTGCCCTTAACTGCTCGGCACTCAGCTCGGCCCTGGCCGAAAGCGAACTTTTTGGCCATGAGAAAGGCGCATTTACCGGGGCCGTTTCCCGGCGCCGGGGACGATTTGAGCTGGCCGGAGGCGGTACTCTTTTTCTTGATGAAATTGGTGACCTGCCCCTGGAAATTCAGCCTAAATTATTACGCGCCCTGCAGGATCAGAAATTTGAACGGGTTGGCAGCGAAGAAACCATTTCCGCCGATGTGCGGATCATCTGTGCCACAAATATTGATCTGATGGAAGCCATTCGCAATGGCCGGTTCCGTGAGGATTTATATTACCGGCTAAATGTTTTTCCCATCGGGCTGCCGCCACTTCGTCAGCGTCCCGGAGATATTCTGCTCTTAACCGCTCATATTCTAAAAAACCTGGCCGCCAAATTGAACCGCCCGCCCTTTTTGCTCAGTCCGCCGGCAGCAGCTTTCCTGCATCGTCACACCTGGCCGGGAAATGTCCGTGAACTGCAGAATGTGCTGGAAAGGGCAGCTATTCTCACCCCCGGATTGCGTATCGATCGTGAAGCGCTGGAGTTGGATCTGATTCCCACTGAACTGCCAACAGACCAGACCCTGAAACCAGAGGACACTACTTCGGTCGAACCGCTTGATCTGGCCGTCATCCGCCATATCCGGCTGGCTCTGAAACACTCCGGCGGCCGGGTTTACGGAGCGGGTGGAGCAGCCGAATTATTAAAGGTCAAACCCACTACCCTGCAGAGCAGAATCAAAAAGCTCGGTATCAAAGC
>DYOS01000176.1 GCA_020720405.1 Caldithrix sp.
CGAGTTCAGCATGACATGGTTCAGGGTGATATAGTTCTACAGGACATTTCGGTGGACATTGGTGGCAAAGAATTTTTGACAGGATAACAGGATAAAAACAAAACCCGTCATCCCGTATGAACGGGACAAGTTTCCGGGAAGCGAAGCGACGAGAAATCTATGAATCTGCGACAGCCTGTCCGGCGGGATGACGTGCATAGTTTCGATGTCCGGGATGACGAACTGGGGATTTTTCAATTCCGAATTCCCAATTCCTGGTTCTGGATTCCTATCGGTGTTCTTCGGTGTATTCGGTGGCGAAAAAAAATATACAGGATAAAAATGAATCGAATTTATTACCTGATCCAGAAAGAATTCCGGCAGATTTTGCGGGAAAAGGCTTACCTGGGCATTATTTTCGTTATGCCCTTTATCCAGCTGGTAATTCTTGGTTTTGCCATTACCACGGATATTCAGAATGTGCCTTTTGCCGTGGTTGATCAGGATCATTCCGCGGTCAGCCGGCGTATTGCCGAGGCATTTTCGGCCAATCAGTCCTTTTCATTCAGCGGAGAACTCAGTTCTGCCGATGAGGCCCGCCGCGCCATGGATGCCAATCACATCCGGTTGGCGTTGATTATCCCGGACGGTTTTATGAGGGATTTAAAATCTGGCCGGTCACCACAATTGCAAGCCCTGGTCGATGGCGTCGATGGGAACACGGCCGGAATTGTTCTGGGCTACGCCGTTCAGATCAGTGCCAGGCTGCAGCAGGAATTTCTGAAAAATCAAATGATAGCGGTAGAACCGGGTCAGTCACTCCCGGCCATCACCAGCATTGAAACACGGATGTGGTATAATGAAAGTCTGCAGAGCCGCAATAATATTGTTCCCGGTATAATAGCCGTTTTATTAACCATGATTACCGCTTTTCTGACCGCAATGAATATCGTCCGCGAAAAAGAGATCGGGACGCTGGAACAAATTATGGTCACCCCGCTGCGCAAGCATGAGCTGATTATTGGTAAAATTATGCCCTTTGTTGTTATCGGGCTGGCTTTGGAAACGGTTGGCATTCTCGCCGCCGGTTTGATTTTCGGTCTGTGGATGAAGGGCAGTCTGCTCACGCTTTATGGTATGTCGCTGTTGTACAGTCTAACCACCCTTGGTCTGGGAATATTTGCATCAACTATTGCCAGAACCCAGCAGCAGGCTATGTTTATCGCCTGGTTTTTTTCCATATATGCTATTCTGCTGTCCGGTTTTTTCATCCCGATTGAAAATATGCCCCATTGGATTCAGGTTCTGACCTATCTGAACCCGCTGCGCTTTTTTATGGTTGTCATCCGGGAGATATACCTGAAAGGAACTACGGCTGTCTATCTCTGGAAAGAAGCCTTACTGATGCTGGTCTATGGCAGTGCCATGATTACCATGGCCACACTCGGTTTTCAAAAACGGCTAAGCTGATACAGCTTCTGAATCGGAATTTCGGTGTTGGCAGAGGGATTGAAGATCTCGAAATAATACGGATATAAAAACTCCTTCCGGACCAGGCCCGGAAGGAGTAGAAAACAGAACTTAAAACACCAGTTTTACATGGAATTTCATTCTGAAGGCCAACCGGTTTTCAGAAGGTGCAGGATCACTGATATAAACCGGAAACACAAAACTGAATGGCGTTAAATCCAATTTGAGGCCCGTTTCCGCAAAAACATGATTGTCTGTTAAATCCGCCAGTTCATTTCCCAGAACTGCAGCGCTGCCGTAAAGTGTTGGCAGATATTTAACCTTTAGATCCATACTGGCGGAGGCACCATTCCGGGCAGCGAAGTAAGGATTTTGAATATCAGAATAGCCATACATATTCAGACCACGATCAAATTTCCAATAACCCCATACACTTAAATCACTGCGTCGGCCAAAGGCAAATTGCTTTTGCTTGGGATCGATATCCCCGAGAGCATAAAAGAGTTCCTGCGGTACACGATCTCCGGTAAACGATCCGGCATATCCGCTGAAGCGGACCAGGCTGTTTCTGCTCAGTTTACGATTATATCCGGCGTAGACCCACCATTTGGTATAATCAATTTTGTCTTCGGTTATACGGACTGCTTTTTCAACATTCACTTCTGTACTCAGGCGCCAGAGCATCCGGCGCAGGTCGGTTTTATAACTCAAATTAACGGTAGAGTATTTTATATCGCTGAAGATGCCGGGTTTGGTGTAGCGTAAATCGTGAACATTCATATAATCCAGACTTAGTTTTACATCCTGGCGGAAGGTTTCATCTGAACGCGATTCAAAATGGTTGGCCAGCGTTACCCCATAACTCTGCAGTCCGGATTTATCCTGCCCGCTGATTTCAGCATCCAGATAATTTGCCCAGGCACTTCTGAAACGATTGCTGATCGTCAGACTGTAACCGATTTTCTGCGATTCCAAACCATAATACAAAGATCCGCGGGTAAACCATTCATTAATGACCGGGTTGCCGCTCCAGTACCAGAGACCGAGACGCGTTTTGTCTACGGCGCCGTTGTACCAGACATAAGGCATAATATTTACCGGGTAGGTGTCAAACCGCGGTATCTGCGGGATAACAAAATTCCAGTCAACCTGAGGCAATCCGCTGCGGTTGTTGATAAAATGGGTTTCAAAGATCTGTCGCTCGTGGTTTACTTCAGCATATTTTTTTACCGAGGTGTGTTCAAAATGAACCGGTTTTGCCGCATCGCCTGTCCAGCGTCCGACCAGAGTATCACCATCGGTCGTTATCAGCGTGACCGGTGCCGGCATACCCTGCATGGTGCCATTGTTCAGGACGTAAACATCGGTTTCGTAACGACCATTATCCTGTTTCTCAACAATTTTACTGATCTTAAAATCGTTGTATTGGGTGGATTTATACCAGGCATCAACAAACCAGGTCAGATCCTGACCTGAAACCCGGCCCATGACTTCAAAAAAATCTGTGTAACGAGGATGCCGGCCGTTCCACTCCTCAAAATAGGTATGCAGGGCCCGGTCAAAAACTTCCGGTCCAAGATAAAATTCCAGTGCATAGAGCAGTGCGGCACCTTTCTGGTAGTTGATACCCCCATAATTTGCCGGTGTAAATTCCTCGGCCCGGATATTCAAAGGCTGATCGATTTGCTGGCTTAATTGTATTCCATAGGACAACTGGGCCAGATGCCACTCGCCGATATCCTGTAGAAATGCATGCCCTTTGAACAATTTTTTAAAATCGGTGAGATTGTTTTTTCCGTAGAAATGTTCCATATACTTCATTTCAACAAAGCTGTTCATCCCTTCATCAAGAAAGGCGGAAGTCCGTTCATTCGAACCGAGCATGCCATAAAACCAGTTGTGACCAACCTCGTGCATAACCACCATTTCCAATAATTTCATGAAATCAAGGGACTGAACGGAAACGATGGTGATCATCGGATATTCCATGCCTCCGCCGGCTTCGAGCGCACCATCAACCACCGAGGCCTTGGGATATTGATATTTACCAACGGTTTTTCCGTAAAACCATACCGTCTGCTCGACATATTTGGGTACCTCCCGCCAGCTATACACATTATTCGGAATAACCAGAACCTGAGTCAGCACATCGTGATTGTGTCTGGAGCGCAACATCAGGTAGGGCCCGGCAAACCAGGCAAAATCATGCACATTATCGGCCATAAAACGGACGGTTTTCAGTTTATCGTAGTCAATGGAATCACTCCGTTTTTTATCCCATTCGGTCATCATTTTTTTACGGTCTTTTTCAGATTTTGTCACGATGATACTATCGGCAACAGCGACCAGACTATCGATAAAGGCTTGTTCCTGCGGATTATCCTGGAGCAGACCGGTGGCGTCGATGGCAAATGATTCCGGCAGGGTAATGCTCACGTCATAGTGACCGAATTCACCATAAAACTCACCCATATCCAGATAGGAATCGGGATGCCAGCCGTCCCGGTCATAGACCACTGCTTTGGGATACCATTGTGTGGCTGCAAAATATTTATTTTTGAATGTACCCATCCGGGAAAAAACCGTCGGGAATTTTCCTTCGAATAACATCTCAAGAACAATCGTCTGTCCCGGCTGCAAAGCCTGTGGCAGGTATACTTTCATCTCGTCAATAGCATCGGCTTTCAGCTCAGTTTTGAGTTCATCTCCGCTGGCTTTGATTGAGACTATATTCAACCAGCCGCGTTCAGATTCTTTTGAAAAATGGAATTGTGTCGAGCGCACCCGTTCTTCCTGTTTGGCGAAAGGTGTGCTGTTATCTTTGTAGGCGTTTGGATAGAGATGAATCCAGATAAAATCAAG
>DYOS01000038.1 GCA_020720405.1 Caldithrix sp.
TGGGCTCTTCAATTCCCAATTCCCAGTTCCCAATTCCGGGTTCGTGTTAATTCGTGCTGTGCCCGGCTCTGTCGGGTAATTCGTGGACAAAGAATTTTGAGTTTTTCAATTCGCGGTTCCCAATTCATATTTCCCAGTTCCAAATTCCTTTCGGTGTTCTCGGTGGCCAATGTTTTGCTATTCCTTCACACTGCCCAGCATAATGCCGGCAACATAGTAACGTTGCAGAAAGATGAACAAAACCAAAACCGGCAGTATCGTAATCACCGATCCGGCCATCATCAGTTCGGGGTGCGGGGTATGTTCTCCAATCATATTGGCCAGCATAACCGGCAGCGTGTACATCGAATTGTCGGTCAGGGCGATCAGCGGCCAGAGAAAATCATTCCATGTACCCAAAAAGGTAAATAAAGCCAGTGTGATTAAAATGGGCCGGATCAATGGCAGAACCACCATCCGATAGATTTGAAGTTCTCCCGCCCCGTCGATTCGGGCGGCCTCCAGCAGACTATCCGGTACCGAATAGACATATTGACGGATTAGAAAAATCCCAAAAATATTGGCCAGCCCGGGAATGATGATCGCCCCGTACGTATTGATCAACCCAACTTCACGCAGCATCAGGAATAGGGGCAACATGGTAATCTGAGCCGGAATAACCAATGAACTCAGCAGCAAACCGAACAAGCGGTTATTCCACTTAAAATGATATTTGGCAAAGGCAAACCCGGCCATCGAATTCAGTGTTAATGAAACGAAAGTCACCAAAACCGAAAGAAACAGACTGTTTAAAAAATTCCGTCCCAGGTTCAGATTACTGATTAATTTTTCATATTGCACCGTTTTCGGATGCAGCTGAAGCAGCTTTGGCGGAAATGTACTGGCTTCCCCGTCCAGTGAGAAGGAAGCCGACAGCATCCAGATAAATGGAGCAAGGGTTAAAAAAACCAATAAAAATAAAAACAGGTACAGGGTTAATGTCTTTAGTTTCATGCGCTCAGCCTTTTGCGAATCTGCAGTTGAACCAAAGTAAAAAGCAGGATAATGGTAAAAAGTATAAAAGCCAGTGCGGCAGAATAACCCATTCGCCACCAGCGAAAACCGCTTTCATACATATATTGTACAATGGTCAACGTTTTGTTAAGCGGCCCGCCCTGAGTCATAATGTACGGCTCGGCAAAGATCTGGAATGAACCGATCAGCGTCATCAAACCGACAAAAACCATCGTTGGCCTAAGCATGGGCAGAGTCACATAACGAAAAGTTTGCCAGGACGATGCACCTTCCACATTGGCCGCCTCATACAAATTTTCCGGGATGCTTTGCAGCCCGGCCAGAAAAATAATCATATTATAGCCAAAACTTTTCCAGACGGACATCAGGATAATAGCAGGCATGGCCCAAAACGGATCGCCCAGCCAGTCCACCGCTGGAAGATGTATAAGAGATAAAAAATAATTGATCAGTCCAAAACGTGGATTATAGATAAAACGCCAGACAATGGCTACGGCAACCAGTGTAGTAATCACCGGGATAAAAAAGCTTAATCTGAAGAAGGATTTAAATTTCAACAGACGGAGATTGATCAACAAGGCCATAGAGAGAGAGGCGCCGATACTGAGTGGTGTGGCCAGAAAAACAAAATAAAAGGTATTCAGCAGAGCTTGCCAGAAAATATTATCAGCCAGAAGAATCCTGTAATTTGTGAATCCTACAAAGCGCAGACGTGAAAACTCGGCCAGACTGTAGATATCAAAATCCGTGAAGCTAAGGATAAAGGCGATTATAACCGGGATAAAAAAGAAGATAAAGATGGCCGACAAGGCTGGAGATAAAAAGAAAAAAATATGTCTGTTTGAATACTGTTTCATCCTGGACGACTACTCCTTTGTTTCCATAGCCAGCATCCAGCGCCGCTTTTCGAGAACCCGGTCCACTTCTAAATCAAGGCGGCGCAGACATTCATCCACAGGATATACGCCACGGGCCGCAAATTCGGCATAACGCTGAATCAGCGAAAAAGCAATCTGCTCCCATTCGGGCACTTTAGGCGTTGGTGCGACATGATAGAACTGCTGGTAGAAAGCAGCCATATAGGGATCATTCCGCAACAGCGGATCATCCCAGGCGGCGCGCCGGGAGGGCAGATCATTAACCAGTTTGTAGAATTTCAATTGGGTTTCTGTTTGCGATAAAAATTCGATGAATTGCCAGGCGGCTTTTTTGTGCCCGGATTCTTGATTGATGACCAAACTTGAACCGCCAGCCAGCGACAAACCGGGATACGTGCTGTCCGGTCCGGGCAGTGGAGCGGTCATCCATTTATCGGCCAGATCACCTTTCATCCAGTTTTTGAATTCACGTACATTCCACGGGCCGGACAGGTACATCACAATAAATGTATCGGCCAGCGCCTGATAGACATTGGTCACCTGCGAAATACCAAGCGGAGCCAAACCCTGCTGATGATATTGCATCAGATAGGAGAAGGCACTTTCGAAACGCGGATCACTGAAATGGCCAAAGGAATTGTTCTCGCCAAGCAAGCCTGCCCCATTCTGTAAACCAAAGATGACAAAGGAGGCCCACTCATTGGTCGGCAGATAGAGGGCATATTTTTCTTTTTTGCCAAAATGCTGTCTGAGCTGCTGACTGAGACGCAGCAATTCATCCCAGTTTTGCGGCGGTCGCTCCCAGCCGACATCATGCAGCAGATCAGTGCGGTAAAACATAACCCGGGTGTCGATATACCAGGGGATGCCGTAAACCAGCGTATCCAGCAAATTGGTTTGCCAGATGCCCGGGAAATAATCCTCAGCGGAAAGGGATGAAGCGGGCAAAAAATCATTGAGCGGGGTGATAGCCTTGAGCATGGCAAACTGGGGAATCCAGGTATTGCCAATCTGGAAAACATCGGGCAGGTTATTGCTGGCATAAGAGGTAATCAGCTTTTCCTGGGCTGCAGTCCAGGGCACCATTTGCACTTTTACCCGGATATCGGGGTATTGTTTGTAGAAATCATCTAACAGGTATTGAACATTTTCACCTTCGGCACCCAGCGCCCATAGACTGATTTCAGTAATGCCGGTAGTTTGTTTTGTGCAGGAAGTGGCCAAAACTAAAAGCAACAACCATGAAATTTGAAGTAAACCAAAACCTGATTTCCGAAAACCCGGCTGCTTTTCAGCTCTATGATGCATGTGGTTTAAACCCCGTTCAGGATAATTATGGCAGTGAAAACGTTTACATAAATATAGGAGCAATTTAAGGGTGCAACAAGAGAATTTTGCAATCGATGGTTTTAGGCAACCGTTTTCAAACGGCATACGATTCAAGCCAACAAATATAGTTTTAATTCAATAGCTCTAGAAATATGATCAGCAGTGTTAAAAGTCGATGAAGTTAAATTTTTGTCTTTAAATTGAGTTCGTTTGGGGATAGAAACGGGCAGACATAAAAAAAGGCATTGAAATAAAATCAATGCCTTTTTTGTGGCGCCTCCCAGAATCGAACTGGGGACACAGGGATTTTCAGTCCCTTGCTCTACCGACTGAGCTAAAGCGCCATTTGAGTTGGCAAATATAAACGGTCAGAATTTTCTTTGCAAGAAATATTCATTAAAAGAAATTCAGATCCAAACCATCATTTTTAATCTGTTTGGCCAGTGAATCCACCGCATGCAGGGTTTGTTTTAATTGAATATGCAGGGTACTGTCATAGATCAGGTGACTGAGCGTACCCTGGCGGGATTCGATTTGCTTCATCACCTGCTGCATGGAAATGGACAGAGAATCCAGTCGCAGCATGATTTGATTAAAACCTTTGATCGATCCTTCGATGGAACCCTTGTTTGCTTCCATTATCTGATTGAAGTCACGGATGCTTTTCTGAGCCAGACGGATAGATTCGGACAGATCGTCACCGGATACAGCTATCAAATGATCAAGCCGGGCGCTGATCCGTTCGAAATTTCTGGTAGCGTTGGTGACATTGGCCTGAAGGTCTCCATCTTTTAAAGTGGTATTAATCATGGTTACGGTGGAATCGAGACTACGGGTTAAGCGGGCAATATCCATTGACAGGTCTTTAATGACCGGGGTAATATCGACAACCTGCCCGCCATATTTCCCGGTAAAGGGCTGCCGGGCCTTATTGATATTTTTATCAGACCGGCCCGGATGAATTTCAACCTTCATCCCGGAAAGCAGTTCGGCGCTTTGTACTGTAAAGGAAGCGTCTTCATAAAGCTGAACATGATTGTTGATTTCCAGGGTACACAACACCAGGCGGTTCTGCCAGTCAATCTGCTTTATTTTTCCTTCACGCACGCCATTGACTGTTACCGGGTCGCCAACCACCAGGCCGCCAACATTGTCAAACAGCACCTGCAAATGATATTTATCCGTTTCAAGGCGGTATTCTTTGCCCCAGATAATGCCAAATACAAGGATAAATGTGGCAATAATAACGGTTAAACCGACTTTGAACTCGATACTAAACAATTTTTGTTCATTCATATTATGTATGCAGCAATTCCGATAATTTGTGTTTTTTACCAGCCGGGATATCCTGACAATAGAAGTGTACACCACGTCCGGCACATTCCTGCAATCCCAGCATTTCTACATCCGAAAGAAAAACATAGGGAAGGTATTGTTTGCGCCCTTCCCTAAAATGAATTCCGCCAATATTGACATCACTAAATTGTAAGCCCAGATCAAGAAGAGCTTTTATACTGTTCACAGAATTGATTAACAGAATACTCCGTCCCATCCGTTCAGGATGATGCTGAATATAGGAGACGGCATCTTTAAACGGCAGGACAAGCGCTTCCAGTTCGGATGGAACGCTTGAAATGTACAGTTCAGCTTCCCATTCGTTAGCCGCTACTTCATCATCAGCGAGCAGGATAAAATCCGTTTTTAAGGAGGAAACCCAGCCGATAACAACCTGCCCGTGAATCAGCCGGTCATCAATACGGATGAGCTGAGGCAGAACACTCATTTTAAAACCATCCCTTTCCGTCCGTCGTCAACAATTTTCTCAAGCAGTTCCGGCCAGGCTAAACGCTGATAATTCATCAGATAGGAAACCAGCATCGGAACATTGGTACCGCTGATGAGCGAAGTCTGGGGGAAGCTCTTTTTTATCTTCATGCTCAGGGCCCAGCAGCTCCCGCCGGCCAAATCGGAAAAAATAATTATCTGTTCCGGATTCTTTTTCCCGATTAGCTGAACTACCTCAGACTCAATAAGGGCTAAGTCAAGCTGTTCATTGGAATAGACATGAAAGTGATCGGAAAGACCGGTCAGATGTTCAGAAACTTTTAGCAGACAGTGGGCCAGATTGGCGTGAGTGATAATAAAAGCTAAAGGCGAAGCCATTTATTCAATATCTCTTTCAATCGAATCCCGATCCAGATCGAGTCTTTCGTTATCTTTTTGCTGCATAAAATCTTTCAGCTTTGTGTTGAATTCCCTGGCCGGATGATAACCATACGCTCTCAACAAGAAGTTCATGGCAATCGTTTCAATAATTACCGTAACATTTTTCCCGGGATTGATAGGCAGAATAACTTCCGGCAAATCCACATCAAGAATTTTGGTCTGGTTTTCATCCAGTCCAATTCGTTCATACTGGCTGTCCTTATCCCAATCGACCAGTTTTACGACAACTTCGACCCTTTTTTGCCGGCGTATGCCGCGGATACCAAAAATTCTACGAACATCAACCAGACCAAGACCGCGAATTTCAAGAAAATGTTCGGCAATTTCCCGGCCCCGACCGATCAGCATTTCTTCGGTCCGGCGGGTGACTATGACCAGATCATCAGCCACCAGTCGGTTTCCCCGTTCGATCAGATCCAGTGTGATTTCACTTTTACCTATCCCACTACGCCCGGTAATCAGAATACCAACCCCGTAAACATCAACCATGGAACCATGCACCGATTGACGCGGGGCAAAAACATCATGCAAATATTCACCGAGCAGATGAATTAAGCGTGTTGTGGAGTAGGGTGTTTTGAAAACAGAAATATGCCTGCGTCGTGCCGCTTCAATTAAATATGGCGGTGCAGTATTATTATTGGTAATGATAATGGCCGGAATTTCAAACTCGATAAAAGTATTTATAGATTGGTGTAGTTTTTCCTCATCGAGGATCTGCAGATATCTGATTTCGGTATTACCGATAACCTGAATCCGGTCATTGGTAAAAAGCTGAACAAAGCCGGACAAGGCCAGACCTGGACGATGTATATCTGGGACAGATACTTTACGGTTTAGACCATTTTCTGAACAAAGCTGGGTCAGTTTAAGGCGGGCCTGATTCTCTCTGAGCAAGGTCCGGATCGTGATATAATCAACTTTCATTTAATCAATATATCCATAGTGGTTTTTATTGGCAAAGGAAAAGTATTTTATCCGGTTAAAAAAAGGCCGTCCGGATGGACGGCCTGAGCATTCATGCATCGAGATTTTCGACTATCTTTTTATTGTCGTGGGTTTTAATTTTTTCCCTTGTCCTGGCGACCTGTCTTTCCGCATTATCGATAGCCATATCTATGGATTTGAAGACATCATCGGTCTTCTCTGTAATCAGAATTTTCTTGTTATTTACCTTTAAGGCTAACTCTATCACCTGATCCAGATTCTCATAGGAGAAGACCGCTTTGATATCGGCAATATGTTCCTCAAAGCGGTTCAGCCGGCTGATCTTTGTCTCCAGGTAGGCTTTAAGCCTTTCCGGAGCTTTATAACCTCTGGCAGTGATTTGAACGTTCATCAGGACCTCCTTTTTTGGGAATTTTGTGAAACCCGGGCGCCCGGGTGGGCATCCGCATAAACTTCCTTTAGATGATCTATGGATACATGGGTATAGATCTGCGTTGTTGACAGATTTGAGTGACCAAGCAGGTCCTTTACGGTACGGATACCTGCACCGTGGTTGATAAGATGGGTAGCATAAGAATGCCGCAGTATATGCGGGCTTTTTTGGACAAGTCCGGGAATTTGTATCAGGTATTTTTTTACCATTCTTTGCACAGCCATCGGGTACAGGGCCTGACCCTTCTCGTTAATAAATAACACATCGGATAAAGTTGTTCCAATTTGAGTTCTGAAATTCAGATATTCCTTAAGTACTTCCTTCGCTTTTGAACCAAATGGTATTATCCGCTCCTTATTTCCCTTCCCAATAACGCGGACCAGTTCCTGTTGAAAATCAAGATCGGTCATTTTTAATCCCAACAGCTCGGATAAGCGGATACCGGTACTGTAAAAAAATTCCAGTATGGCCAGATCACGCAGACCACTGAATGTTGATTGGTCAGGCATTTTCATTAGCAAATCAACTTCATCCTCTGCTAAAAACTCGGGTAATTTTTTTTCATACTTTGGAACATGAATCGAAATACATGGATTTTCCGGGATCAATCCCTCCCGGCCCAGATATTTATAGAAAGATTTTATAGTGGACAGTTTCCGGCCAAGTGATCTGCGGCTCAAACCCTGATGATACAAATCCGCCATAAAAGCCCGAATTTGCTGTTTGCGGATCAGATTCCAGAATACTTCATCTGCTTCAAATAATTTCTTCAGAAATTCCTCAAACTGAGCCAGGTCCTCACCATAAGCCCGGACTGTTTTTTCAGAATAACGTCGTTCAAGATATATATATGTTAAGAACTGCCGGATCGACTTGTTCATAAATTACAACCGGTATTACTTTTTTCATTATCGTAAATAATAATTATCAATGCAAGAAGCGGGAAATAATATGGGTATTTTTTATAGAATCCGGTGTGCAAAAAAATATTAGTGAATGGCGTTGGTGCCGGGCTGATAATAAAAACCGGCAACTCCGCTGCCGTTTTCAGATTCAAAAATAATTCCGGCGGCAAGGGCCTTAATATCTTCCAGATCAACGGTAGTCGTACCCATAGTCATAGCCCGGTCTAAGATTAATTCCATATCGGAATCTGAGATAAGATTCAGGTGTCGGACTTGCAGGATGTAACCATAGGCATCGGGTGTGATAATCATTTTTTCAACTTCATGGAGCACCCTGGTCGAACCGGCCAGATATTCAAATTCATTCTTGGCATTCTGCTGCCGGTTTTGAAAAATGTTCAGCACCCAGGAAAAGGCAAAATTGATTTCCGGATCACTATAACCCTGATCCTTCAACGCTTTTGAAATATCCTTATAAGTCTCTTTGGGCTTGGGATGTTGAAACTCTTCAAGCAGGTAAATTATAATATCTATTAATCGTTCTTGCATGAATTTTTATTTCCTTTGGGGAAACTTAGTGTCCCCTGCTTTTAAAATCAACCGGTCAAATTTGGTAACTTCCGCGCCGCGCCATCGTTCCCTGTCCACCAATGTGTATTATTATCGGCCGCGGAACCCGAACTATAAGACCCGGCAGAATATCACCTTAAAAATTGTAATTATCCGGCCAATCATTCGGCTGACATTACCTTTTTTATGACAAATCTATCCCCTGTGTTAATGTAACCCGTGATTCAGATCATTTCTGCTTCAACTGATTATCTCCATATCATCTACAACCAGCTGCAATTTTTCTGAACCCTTCCAGGAATTGATATCCATTCGAAAAACAAGGTTAATCCGCTGATTAAATCGTATGATATCTTTGAACGAATTGCTGTTCCACCAGACGGCTTCAAAGTTCTGGTTGTCTTTTTCGAGTATCAAGCGGAGATGTTTCCCTTCCGTGAGCTGAATTATTTGTTTAATTAAAAGGTCTTTAAGCAGGAATACCGGTTCCGGATTGGATTCACCATACGGCCCGATTTCCCGGATAAATTTGGCATTATCTGCACTTACCTGCCAGGTATTCAGGGCAGAATCGATATCGAGCACAGCAATCAGGTCCTCATCCATAATCTGTTCATTGGCATAGGCAATAAATTTTTGCCTGAACGATTCAAATTCACTTCCCTTCACCGTAAGTCCTGCCGCTTTATGATGACCGCCAAAACTCAGGAAGTGCTCCTGAAACAAGGATAATGCGTTGGTGACGTGAAAAACATCGGTGCTCCTGGCTGAACCGACATAGTTTCCCTGTTCATCTTTGGTAAAGGCAATTACCGGCCGGGAAAACTGCTCTTTTAAACGTCCGGAGATCAAACCGATGATGCCCGGCTGCCAGAAATCGTTTTCGACAATCAGCGCTTTATCCATCGCTTCACTATTTTTTGGCAATTTATCCAGCACATCGTCAATATATATACCCTGAAGTTTCTGCCGCTCGCGGTTTAAGGTATCAAGTTCCCCGGCCAACCGGGTGGCCTCTTCGTCGTTCCCGGCCAGGAGTAATTCCACCGCCTTCATTGCGGAATCCAATCGACCGGCGGCATTCAGGCGGGGCGCCATGAAAAAGCCGATGGCAACCGGTGTCACTTCCTTTGCGCCGATACCAGCCACTTTTTTCAGGGCAATAATACCCGGCTTTTTCGATCGGGTTATTACTCTCAGACCAAATTTGATCAGGGCATAATTCTCATCCCGGACTGGCATAACATCGGCAATGGTACCAATGGTTACCAGGTCGAGTTGGTCAAGTAAAAATTGCTGATAATCAGCTTCCTGCATTAGTTCCCGGCTCAGCGCATAAGCCAGTTTAAAGGCTACCGTTACACCACAGATGGTCTTAAACGGATATTGTGAGTCGAGACGGTTCGGATTTATGACAGCCACGGCTGCCGGCAGTTTGCCATCCTGCAGGTGATGATCTGTTATCACCACATCCAGATTGAGTTTTCGGGCGTGATCAATGGCCGGTCCGGAAGAAATTCCATTGTCAACCGTGATGATAAGTTCTGCGCCAAGGGCAATAGCCTGATCCACGCCGGAGGGCCGCAGTCCGTAACCGTCTTTTTCGCGGTGTGGAATGATATACTGAACCGGGTATCGGATTTGACGAAAAAAACAAACCAGCAGAACCGTAGCTGTAATGCCGTCAACATCATAGTCACCAAAGATAACAATTTTCTCTCCGCGGCGAATGGCCTGCAAAATCCGCTCTACACCTTTCTGCATGTCCGGCAAAAGGTAGGGATCATACATTCTCTCACTCAACCTGAAGGATTTAAAGTGATCCGGTGGCAGGTTACGGTTCGAGAGGAGTAAATCAATTATTGAATCAGGCGGGTTTTGATTGAGAATTCGCCATTTCTTTTGAGGCAATGGTATCATTAAGTGTCCGTTTTAAATTTTAGAAGCGTATAAAAATAGGTTATCCGTGCTGCAGAACATCAAGATGGTCTTTGATGTATTGAAAAAATGGCGATGATTTTTGCTCACGCCCGTCACGATTTTTCACGACGGTAAAGACAATTTCACTCCGCGCTCTGGTCATAGCAACATATAACAACCGAAGCTGCTCATCCATTTTTTGCGAAGTGGTTCTTGAGTCGCTCTCATCCGTTTGATAGGTGAAAAAATTCGGAATCTGTTTGTCTTCCATGCCCATGATAACAACCTTTTCAAATTCCAGCCCTTTGGCCGCATGAAAGGTCAGCAGGCTGAGTGCATCAATATATTTTAGTTGATCCGAGGGGTGGATCAGTGACACATAAGAGATAAACTCGGCAATGGCTGTGTCGATGGGCAGGGTTTTAAACTCTTCAGCAACCGAAAGCAAAGATTCAAAAAATTCCCGTCCGGCATCCTGACTTAAATCAGGCTCAAGGCTGCGGGTTAACTGCAATTCAAGATTAGCCCGGACCTCTTTCGCATCAAGCTCAAATTCCCTGATATAATCTTTACAGACCCTTGAATAGGGACTAAGCAATTTCGGTAAGCCGGCCCGGATTAGTACCTGATCCTCTATTCCGGATGATTGCCGGAAGAGCAGATTGGCCAGGCTGACAATTTCGGTAAATTCTTCACCGGCGGTTAATTGCTCCCTCTGCTGCTGAATTTTCCGGAGTTTTATAAATATATTCACCAAAACCTGAACATCATCCAGAGCACGGTGCCTTGTTCCGGTATCCAACTTAAATCTTTCGGCCAGGGCATCGATCGAGTTTTTTTCATCCGGAAACAGATTCCGGGCCAGGTAAAGAGTATCATAGCGGGATTTGCCGATTTTGGCCTCGTTGCGCTCCAGGGCAATCCGGTCAATTATTTTAAAATCAAACTGGTATCCATTGTGGGCAATCAGCACCGCCTCGCCGACAAATTTCCGGAATTTCGGCCAGACTTCATCCAATCCGGGTGCCCCGGCCAGATCAGTTGCAGAAATATGATGCACGGCCTCAGCCTCACTCTCAACAGGCATTCCGGGGTTGACCAGTGAACTGAATGTAGCGGCAATTTCACCATTCCGAACCTGAACAGCAGCAATTTCCACAATTCCGCAGCGGCTCGTATCCCGGCCGGTCGTTTCCAGATCGAAGACTACATAATCAGAAAACATGTGGTTGTTTTCCGGGACCAGATGATATTGAAGCCAACGGAACAAAGCCGAAAGAGAACTTACTCTCCGCGTGTTGGTAAGCTGCCATACGGCTATTATTTTTGATGGGATATCGTGAAGATCCCATTTATCCAGCTGAAAAATTATATCCCGGGCATCCAGAAATTCCCGCTGATCTGTTTTAAAGATATGAATTTTTTCCTTCGGGAAGAGATGAGCCAGCAGACGGGTACCAAAAAACGCCAGGTGTTCATCCGGATGATAGACCCAGATTTTCTGAATGTGCTTCTGGTCCAGGCGGACTCTGCTGATATTCAGATTTTCCAGCTGCTGATAATTTTGCTGCAGATAAAACGACTGCAAGTCCCGCCGGGCGGCAATAATTTCACGAACCAGGCGCGGAAAATTAAAGAAGGTTTTCAAATTAATCAGATTTGCCAGATTACCAATAAAAGCAGCCAGTTTTTGTCGGGCGGCAAGACTCAGCCGTTCATCCCCAGCCGTTTCATTCACAGCCAGTTTAAAACTGATGTTTTTATCTTTCTGCCGGCGCTGGATCAAAATATAAATTTCCTGACCCAGCTCAGTCTCAACCAGATCTTCTAAAATTAACTGATCCGAAGGATCCTTTACCAGACGGAGATAGAGCAATATTTTCTGAACCTGCGGATTTTCGCGGAGATTTTTCCCAACCGCCTGCTGAAAGGGGATTTTATTCCTGATCAGGGTATTAATCAGTTGATCACCTATGGCATGTCTGGGGTATAAAACAGCAATTTCGGAAAGACCGGTGCCCTGTTTTAACCATGACTGTAATCTACTCAGAACAAATTCCTGTTCCTGTGCTTCATCCGGGAAAAAATGAGCCATCAGTTCACCATCTACAGCAGATTCGGAAAAAACTTCCTTGGCTGAATCAATCCGGTCCGTCCCGGCAATAAGCGGCAAAGCAGAATTAATGATTCTGGCGCTGTTCCGGTAATTCCGTTTCAAAATAACCGGCTCTTCAATTTTAAAATCATCCATATATTTTCTGATGTTTTCCGGGCTTGCTCCGCGCCAGCCGTAAATGGACTGGTCGTCATCGGCGACAACAAAGATATTGCGGTGCTTTTCGGCCAGCAGGCGGATTATCTCATACTGAACACCATCCGTATCCTGAAATTCATCAACCAAAACCGCTTCGTAAAGATATTGATATTGTTTTAATATCTCCGGGTGATTTTGGAACAACTCTTTGGTTTTTATCAGAATCTGATCATAGTCGATTAACTTGTGTTCATTTAGTTCGGCAAGGTAGCGGTCGTAGATGCGGGCAGAAAAAACTGGAAGCGGATTGTTATTAAAAATATGATTTGAGAAACCAAGCTTGATACCGGATAATTTTTTTTCTTCGAAACGGAAGGAAACCGAACGGGCGATTTTCAGAAGGAGCCGGTTTTGGTAATGATCGTCGGCAACGGAAAAATTTTTATCAAGACCAGCCGAAAGAAAATTTTTTCTGAGCACCATCAGACAGAAGGAATGAATGGTACTCAGGCGGATATTAACAGCGCCAGCTTCTATATAACGGGATAACCGCTCCTGCATTTCGCCGGCCGCTTTATTGCTGAAGGTCAGGGCCACAATTCTTTCGGGCGGAATCTGAAATTTTGAAATCTGATAAGCGACCCGGGAGGCCAGTGTTCTCGTTTTCCCGGTGCCCGGACCAGCCAGAACAAGAATTGGTTTTCTCGGTGCCTGCACTGCCTTTAGCTGAAATTCATTCAGTTCATCCAGATAAACCGGCATTCAACCCCGATGCTATAAAGTCGTTTATTTTAAAATGAGAAACCTCTATCCCAAGATCAGACAGACATTCTTTATACCTCGCCCGGCTTATTTCCAGCAAGTCCGGATCAAAGGCATCGGTAAAATCAATTACCTGTCGCCAGCCTGTAATTTTTTTCAGTGGCAGCCGGGTTTCAAGAATAACAACATCCGCTGCCGGCCACTGTTCAGCCTCAGAAGTAATTAAAACCGGGTTGTCATCAAAATCAGAACCTGGCCAGAGTCCATGTGGCAGGAATGATTCCTGTTTAAATGTCCAGAGCAACTGATCCAATTGTCTGGCCGCCGCATTCGAACCGGAATAAATCAGTATTTTCTTCTTATGCTGACAATAAACCTCGGTTAACTGGCAGATCAGGCGATCTTTTTGATTTACCGGAAGATCAATAAAAACATAGCTGGTTTTCATTTAAAACCGTTTACCCATCTCCAGATGCAGGTCAATTACAGACTGATCTTTTCTTTCGCCAAGTTTTTCCGGGAATACAATTTGCCGGTACTGAAGACGGAAGCCCAGAAAATAACCATCATTAACATCAGCATCCAACCCTGCTGCAGCTACGGCACTGTAACTCCACAGGAACTGATTTTTTGCATCCGGCACATCTTCATCCGTTGAGTTTTCAGGGTAATTGATGCCATAAACCGGCCCGGCGCCAAACAGCAGATAAGGCCGGACACTATCATGTATATCTCTGGCAAACAGCCTTTTTTTAAAGGTCAACAGCAGATCAAATAAATAGACATTATTAATCCTGTTATAGGTATACCCAAAATAATCAAATTCTTTGCTGTCACGCAGAATGAAAACTTCAAGTGCGGCACCGGCATGCCAGTTATTCCTGATGGGAATTGCATAAAAGCCACCGAATCCGGTACCGGTTTCGATCACACTTACGCCGCCGCCGCCTTCCTTTTTGACGACCGGATGCGGATCATCCTCGATGTATTGTTCAAACTGGGCAAAACCCAGCATCGGAAACAGGAATAAAAAAAGATATTTCTTCATGGCAACCTCTTATTTTAAAAGGAGAACCTGCAGGAAAATTCACTTGTTCCCCTGTTTCCATAATCCAACTTGACAATTTCATAGTTGTTTTATGCTAAGAAAAACAAACAATTATTTAACATTTTTTAAGCCTATGGTTTTGATTTGTCTATTTTCAAGGTTATAGGCTTTAATAAATAACTACAAAAAAAAATGCCTACCACAAAACCGGATTCAATGGTAGACATTTTAGATGCTTTGTTAAAAAGCAAAGATAACAATTCGTGATTTTACCGGAAAACAGCTTTTAAGGTACCCCATGTCCGGAAAATGGTTGATACACTGGGATGCACCAGCAAGGAACCCGACTCTCCGACTGAAGCCCCGGATTCATCAATGGCCCGGATCTTATAAAACATGGCTGATCCGGAATTAAAAATTACATTTGTATCAATATATTTATGCTGAACGCCCGGGCCCAGGGAAGAAACCCTGGCAATTTCAAAAAAATTCTGATCGTCGGAGCTGCGGAGAATTACAAACTGACGAATACCAAAACTATCCTTTGTCTGCCAGGTCAGAACAACCTGGTTTTGATCGGGCAGCGCTGAATACTCGGAAAAAATCTGCCCGTCAGTATTATCAGCAAACAGAAAAGATGTGAAAAGTAAAATGAACGCGATTAAGCGCATAATTCAACCTGAAAGTGAAAGTGTGACAATATAGGGTTTAAACATTTAAATTCAAGTAATTTTATAAAATTCCCAATGAATCAATATTGGCAATTTTGGGTACGATCAGGGCCAGGCTGTCTCTGACACCAATCAGCCTGAGGTCAATGGACAGCAAGGGATCGATGTAAAATTCTTTTCCGGGCTGACCGGATAAAAAACGCAACGGAATGAAATCACCCGGAACAGGATTGGTCGTAATTACCCCGTTTATGCGATCACCCAAATTAAACTCACTGATCCGCCTCGGAATTAGTACTTCGGCCATACCGGTTTTTTGATCAATGCGTTCAATCTGCGTCTGAAGTTTGCGCTCTCCGCCAAATACAATCACCGTATTGCCCCGCGCAATTAAAACCTGCTGCTCCGGTTCCAGGACTATCCGGATAAGATGGTAGTCATCATTAATAAGTTTGAACAAGGGTGTGTTTTTCCGTGTCCGCTGATCCAACTGATAATAAATATCGGTCACCAGGCCATCGAAAGGCGCCATAAAATCAACCGGTGTATATTCGAAGCTTTGCTCAAGATTTAAGAAACTTCCCAGTAATTGTCCCCTGCGCACCTTTTCATTAAGACCAACCAGAAGCGAAATCAGGTGAAGTGAATCCACAGATTGAATCACTTCGGTTTTCCAGGGCGCAACCGTTCCGCTGAAGTTAATGTCAACCGCCAGGAACAAATGGCTGACTTTTATAAATTCCAGTTTTTTTATATGCTTAGGACTTATTTTGGGGAGTTGTTCCTGTTTTGAGCTACAGGAAAATAAAAATAGTGTAAGCATCAGAAACAGTGAACGACAAAGCCGGTAGTTGAAGATGTTGAAAATCATAATTTTTTGGAGTACCTGCATTGTACGGAATAGTTAAACTATAAAGTCGGTTGGATGGAAAGTTATCAAACAGGAAAAAAAAATCAAACAATCATAACAAACGGAGGATTCAATGGGTATCAAGAACTTGTTTAACACAACCCGCAGAACTATCAGCAGCATATTAGTAATTTTAGGTCTGGCGGCCTTTATTGTCGCTCAAATGCCGCAGCCTGTTCATGCCACAGCAAAATCTGCCAAAGTTCAGGCTTCAGACCTGAAATGTGCCGGTGCTGAGAAAAAATCAGGTGGCGAGAAAGCTGTTGAGAAAAAATGCGGCGATGGCACAGCTAAAGAAAAAAAGTGCGGGGACGGCAAGTCTGATTCAACCAAAGCTAAAGGAATGAAATGCGGGGAAGGCAAATGTGGTGATGCCAAGTCTGATTCAACCAAAGCTAAAGGAATGAAATGCGGGGAAGGCAAATGTGGTGATGCCAAGTCTGATTCAACCAAAGCCAAAGAAACGAAATGCGGCCAGGGAAAATGCGGTAATTAATTTCCACCTTCGATAATAAAAGGGGCTGCGGCCCCTTTTTTATTTTCCGGCCAGATGCAGATTTTTCTTCCACAGTCCACCAACAAACAAAAGCATATTTAAGACACCTTTGAGCATGGTTGTCAGAGCTATTGCCCACCAGATACCGGCTGTTCCCAGTCCATAAGAAACGGCCAGCCAATAGGCCAATGGAATTCTAACTGCCGTCAGCGGTACGGTGACCAGGACCACCGGAAGTGTGTAGCCGGCGCCGCTGAAAATACCTTCCATAATAACTTCAAGCGCCAAAAAAATTTCAAAAACCGCCACGATCTTCAGGTATTCTATCCCGGCTGCCTGCACCAGCGGATCATCCGTAAAGATGGCCAGAAGCTGAGGGGCAAAAAAATAATATAGAACAGAAACCACGGAAAGAACCAGGACACCGTAAAAAGTAACCAGCCAGCCGGCATCCCTGGCCTTTTTTTCCTGTCCGGCCCCCAAAAACTGACCGACCAGGGTCGAAGCGGCCACAGAAAATCCAACGCTGGCAAACCAGGCAATACCTTCAATCCGGTGACAAACACCAACCGCCGCAACCGCACCCATTCCAAATCTGGAAATGATATTGGTTAAAAACACGTAAATCAGGCTGAACAGAAATCCATTAAAAGCAACCGGCATTCCGATCTGTAAAAACCGGGTTTGGGTCTCAAAATGGATTAAACCGGGTTGATCCTGAACGCTGAACAGAGGCAGAAATTGTTTTTTTCGTAGAAAAATCAGAAGCAGGACTGTACCGGTCATTTCAGAGATCACCGTAGCCAGCGCGGCACCGCCAATGCCCAGGGCAGGCAAACCAAACCAGCCAAAAATCAGGATCGGGTCAATGATAGCATTAACCAGAAGCATCATTCCTAAAATAAGCATCGGCGTACTGGTGTCACCGAAGCCTCTGAAAACAGCCTCAGCTGCACTAAACCAAAAACTGAACACGAATCCCATCATAATGATGCTGAAATAGTTCTGAGCAAGTGAAAGCACTTGCCCATCCAATCCCATAATCCCAAACCAGAATGAACTGCTCACAAAAAAAACCAGGGCCAGTATTAAGCCGCTCAGAGTGCTCAACAAAAAGCCCTGCCCGGCGGTCTGCCGGGCCTTAATTGGCTTCCCGGCTCCGGTGTATTGCGCAACGAGGGTTGAAATTCCATTGGTCGATAAGGCGGTTAATGAAAAAAGAGCCCAGATCATAAATGAAGAGGCGCCAATAGCGGCCAGCGCACCGGCTCCGATTTTGCCCACCCAAAAGGAATCAATAAGCTGAAAAAAGGTATGAAAAACTGAAGAAATCATGCCCGGAATGGAGAGCTGAAATATACTCCGGTGAATATTTTTACCAACCAGGGATGGCATTTAATTCGATCCTGTAAGTGCCGGAAATACATCTACCCGGTCTAAAAAACGCTGCTCTTTAATTTAAGCAGCAACTTATCTTCTGATAGAAACCTTTGAATATCCCTGGGTCTGTAAAATTATGCCCCGATTTATCGGGGAGAAATATCCCGTATTTACGGGCTTAACAGATTCTTCTCCCGCCTGGGCGGGATCTGAATGACAAATCAGGGGGTTCTGTAAGGGTTTCTAATATTGGTTTACCTAAAATAAACAGATGAAATTCAGTGAATTAAATTTCGCCCGGCCGGATCATAGTTAGCGGGGCAAGAAGTGGTTTCTAATCTATCTGTCTTACCCAAACAATTGATCCGGATTATCAATCGTCGCCACGCATGCTTTGCTCACGAACTTCATCCACCAGTACATGAACCATATCCGGATTTACATCCGGCAGGATGCCCTGTCCAAGATTAAAAATATGGCCGCCCTGACCCTTGAATATTTTAAGCAGCCGGCCCACTTCCTTGCGGATAGTTTCAGCAGAAGCATAAAGACAGGCCGGATCAAGATTCCCCTGAAGCACAATTTTACTGCCGGCAATCGTCCTCGCTTTAACCATGTCCGCCTGCCAGTCAACCCCAAGAACCGCCGGTTTATACGATTTGAGCGACTCGATAATATGCATCGGCCCGCGACCGTACAGAATTACCGGAACACCGGTATCAGCCAGTTGAGAGATCACTTTGCCCTGATAAGAGGCTGAAAATTCATCATAAAGATGCGGAGGAAGAAGACCGGCCCACGAATCGAATAACTGTACAACCTGTACACCGGCCTGAATTTGAAGCCGGAGGAACTGAACTACTGCTGTGGTCATCACTTCCAGCAATTGGTGCAGCATTTCCGGTTTCCGGTACAGCACCCTTTTGACCATTCTAAAATTTTTACTGGCTCGTCCTTCAATCATGTAAGAGGCCAGAGTAAACGGCGAGCCGCTGAAACCGATCAGGGCTATATCCTTGCTCAGACTGGCCCGGATCATGTTGACCGCCTGTGAGACATAACGCAGTTTTTCTCCAAGGCCTTCGGTCTGCAAATTTTTAATATCTGTTTCCCGGCGGATAGCCGGCGTTACCTGCGGGCCAAGATCATCATTGTATTCAAGCTGCAATCCCATGGCTTCGGGCAGAACCAGCATGTCCGAAAATAAAATGGCGGCATCAAACTGATAGCGACGGATCGGCTGAAGGGTGACTTCGGTAGCCAGTTCCGGTGTTCTGCAGATACTTAAAAAGTCATGTTTTTCCCGGATGGAACGGTACTCGGGAAGGTAATGACCAGCCTGGCGCATAATCCACACCGGTGTCTGATCGACTGCTTTTCTGTCAATTGTATCGAGTAATAACATCTTCAATTCCTTATCTGATAATATAACCAGCCGCCAATTCCCGGTGCAGTTCGGGTGTTTTCCCCAAACGAACAGACCTTTCCGGAAATTTTTTACGGCTGATTTCTTCGTTAAACCCCGGACAGCACACCAGGTTCAGGGTGACCAACGGATTTTATTTTAGTTATCCCGATATGACCGCTGCATAAGTCCGGCCTCCGGATAAATTCGGGATCTGGTTTAATATGCCTATTTATAAAATCAATACCAGCCTGGTTTCTGTAAGGTAATTCACCTTTGCTTTACTTTGTGCTAACCAGGTCACGCTTTGAAGGTTAATTTTTCTCAATCAGGAAAATCCATATTTTAACCTGCAGATCAATCCATTGCCGCAGTTTATATCTGCCCGGGTTGAATAACCATCCGTCAACCTTCTATCTGCTTAGTCTGCGGCGGTAATGTCCTGCTGAAAATTGGGCAACTCATAATCTAAGGCTGATCAGGAAAATCCGATTCAAAGCACAAATTTGAATTTAGTCCCGGAATGAAGAATTGACAAAAATATATTATCATTCGGGTGAGAAAATGTCACTTTCAGACCAGGCTTATACATTTTTATGCCGGGATGAGGTAGATCCGGGATTTTTTTACATCAGGAAATAATTTTAATAACCGATGAATTATAGTTAACATTAAAAAAAAAATTAGGAATAGCTAAAAAATTGTGAGTGAACTGACTATTTCAACCCAAAACTATCTTAAAAGTATTTTCCTGCTCGAAGAGCTGGGCGAGAAAGTGAGCACAACCAGTCTGGCCGGTATGCTAAAAGTTGCCCCGGCCTCGGTGACCGGTATGCTGAAAAAATTAAACCGGGATGATCTGATCGAATACCAACCTTACCAGTTGATACACCTATCCGAATCGGGACGGGTTGCTGCCCTGCAGGTTATTCGCCGGCACCGCCTTCTGGAATTATTTCTGACCGAAACCGTCGGCATGTCCTGGCATGAGGTTCACGAAGAGGCCGAGCGTCTGGAGCATGTTATTTCGGCCAGCTTTCTCGATCATATTGACCGGTTGCTGAATTTTCCCCGTGCTGATCCGCATGGTTCGCCCATTCCTGACCGGACCCTGATTTTGCCCGAGCGGCATTGTCAGCCGTTGAGTAAACATCAGCCGGGTGAGGTTCTGCAGCTGACTGAGGTAATGGATGAGGATGCCGGGTTTCTGGTTTACCTCGCTCAACTTGGATTGCGGCCCGGCCAGAAATTCAACCTGGTTGAAATTGAACCTTACGAAGGCTCGTTTATTTTGCAGACTGACACCGGTCAGATTCGCCTCAGCCAGAAAGCGGCCAGTCTTATTTTTGTTGAAAGAATTCAGGAGAATTGACTATTATGATACATCCCTTTTATGCCTTGTTGATTGCTGTTTTTTTTCTGATTGGCACCTTTTTCGTTTTTAGTCCGGGAAAGGGACTACTCGGCCGTATCCAGCGCTACAAGAGAATTCAGGATCATATCTGCCGCGAAGATATTCTGAAACATCTGTATGAAAATGAACGGCAGGATAAAAAGAGTTCCCTGCACAGCATGGCCGGAGCCTTGAACATTTCCACCGAACGCACGGCCGACCTTATTCAGGAATTACAGCACACCGGATTAATCCAATTACAAAATGACCACTATATTCTTTCGGCCGAAGGCCGCGATTATGCTTTGAAAATGATTCGTATTCACCGTCTGTATGAGCTTTACCTGTCCGAGCAGACCGGCGTACCGGAGGCTGCCTGGCATACCCACGCCGAAATTGCCGAGCACGAGATCACACCCGAGCAGGCCGAGGCAATCAGCGACCAGCTTGGTAATCCCCGTTATGACCCGCATGGTGATCCTATCCCTTCAGCAGATGGCTTTTTGCCGCCCAACCGTGGTCTTTGGCTGACCGACTGGCCGGAGAACGAGATTGGACGAATCATTCAGATTGAAGATGAACCGGTCAATGTTTACAACATTATCCGTGAAAAAGATATTCAATTGGGCATTCAGATTGAACAGGTCCGGCGCGAACAGGAATATCTGAAACTGATTGCCAACGGGCGTAAAGTAACTCTGCCTCTCATCGCCGCTGGAAATATCCGGGCTGAAGTTTTGAAACAGGCTGCGCCGATTACCGATCCTCCGGCCCGCCTGCGCGATCTGCAATCCGGAGAACAGGGTGTGGTTATCGCCCTCTCCCAAAATCTGCGCGGCAGTGAACGGCGCCGCCTGATGGATTTGGGTGTAACACCGGGAACGATCATCCGCAATGAATTAGTCAGTGCTTTTGGTGATCCTGTGGCCTACAATATCCGCGGCGCGGCCATCGCTTTGCGCCACACCCAGGCCAATCTTATTTATGTAAAAAAATTAGGAGCAGAATATGAAGCCGCATCCTGAGGCGAACTGTGCTTCCTGTCCCGCCCATAACACAGCCCAGCTGGAACGCTTAGGCGTGGACATGACCGAGTGGGATTACGCCATTGCCCTGGCCGGCAATCCCAACACCGGGAAAAGCACGGTTTTTAACGCACTGACCGGTTTGCGCCAGCATACCGGGAATTGGCCGGGTAAAACCGTAACCCGGGCCGAAGGCGGATTCTCCTTCGCCGGAAAAAGATTTAAACTCATCGATTTGCCGGGTACTTATTCTCTGCTCTCGACCAGTACGGATGAAGAGGTGGCCCGTAATTTTATTCTCTTCGGCCAGCCGGATGTCACCGTGATTGTGGCTGACGCCACCCGGCTGGAACGTAATCTCAATCTTACCCTGCAAATTCTGGAAATTACCGAGCGGGCTGTATTATGCCTGAACCTGATGGACGAGGCAAAACGGCACCGGCTGCAAATTGATGAACGGACTTTATCCAAAGACCTCGGCATTCCCGTTGTCCCGGCTTCCGCCCGGGTTGGCATCGGCATAGATGAGCTGCTGCAACGGATTCACGAAGTGGCCTCGGGTCAGTTTGTTTGCCGGCCGCACCGGATCAAGTATGGCAATTCTGCCCTGCAGAAAGCCGTGGACCAACTGGCCGAACAAATCGCCGGTAAGTATCCGCAGCTTTTTAATACCCGCTGGATGGCGCTGCGTCTGATTGAAGGCGACGCGCGACTGCGTGAAGCTGTTGCCGGCGGCGAAATAGCCGGTCTGGTTCATGAACAACAAACCTACGCCCCCGCGGAGTCTGGTCTATGAAAAATTCAGCTAAACAGAATGAATTACTTGATCTGGCCGATCAGCTGCGCTGGGAATTGGGTGACACAATCCACGACAGTCTGATGCAAACCGTTTATGAAGATGCCAGCCGCATCGCCGGCCGGGCAGTTACTTTGCCGGCAGAGAAACCGCGCCTGCAATGGGATAAATTTTTGGACCGGTTGCTGACCAGCCGCTGGACAGGATTCCCGGTTATGTTTCTGATTCTGATGAGCGTTTTCTGGCTGACCATCACCGGCGCCAATATTCCCTCCGGCTGGATTGCCGATTTGCTGGTTGATACGCTGCATCCCTGGCTTAAAACAGCTTCGCTCAGTATTGGATTTCCCTGGTGGCTAAGCGGTTTTTTATTTGACGGGATGTACCTGGCTGCAGCCTGGGTGATTAGTGTTATGCTGCCCCCGATGGCCATTTTTTTCCCTTTGTTTACAATCCTTGAAGATTTCGGTTACCTGCCGCGGGTCGCTTTTAACCTGGATGCCCTGTTCCGCAAATCGGGCGCACATGGCAAGCAGGCACTGACCATGGCTATGGGTTACGGCTGTAATGCAGCCGGGATAATTGCCACCAGAATTATCGATTCACCGCGGGAAAGGCTGATTGCCATTATCACTAATAATTTTTCCCTGTGTAATGGCCGCTGGCCGACCCAGATTCTGATTGCCAGCCTGTTCATCGGCACGCTGGTTCCGCCGGCGCTTGGCGGATTTGTTTCGGCTCTGAGCGTGGTTGGGGTGGCTTTACTGGGTGTGGCTCTGACTTTTGTTACATCCTGGTTTCTTTCGCGCAGTGTTTTAAAAGGCACACCATCTTCCTTCAGCCTGGAACTGCCGCCGTATCGTCCGCCGCGAATCTGGCAGACTTTATATACTTCCCTGGTCGACCGGACCTTGTTTGTTTTGTGGCGGGCCGTGGTTTTCGCCTTCCCGGCCGGGGCATTGATCTGGCTTATGGCCAATTTTCAGATCAGCGGAATTAGTCTTGCCGAATACCTGATCCAGTGGTTTAATCCTTTTGGATTGCTGATTGGTTTGAACGGGGTGATCCTGCTGGCCTATGTGATCGCCATTCCGGCTAATGAGATCGTTGTGCCGACTATTTTGATGCTGACCGTTCTGAGTGCGAAGATGACTGGCATGGGCGCCGGGGCCGGGGTGATGTTTGAGCTGGATGATATGCAAGCCTACCAGCAGGTGTTTCAGGCCGGAGGCTGGACGCTGATGACGGCCCTGAACCTGATGCTGTTTAGTCTGGTTCATAATCCTTGTTCAACAACGATTTACACCATTTTTAAAGAGACCGGCAGCCGCAGATGGACCCTGGTTTCAACCTTCCTGCCGGTGGTGATGGGCTTTCTGCTGACCTTTTTTGTCACCCAGTTCTGGCGGTTGATTTCGATGTTGTAAGGTATATTTATTTTCCGGAGTTGAAGCAGATATAATAGAGGTGTAGCGGGTACAGCGTACCCGCATATTTGTAGCTATCACCATGATAATTTTGGTCAGATGCGGCGCACCGTAATTTTATTCCCTGTAATTCACATCATTAAAAAAATCAAACATGTATTCATTTTTAAATTCAACCTGAAATTTATGCATCATATCAAGATATTCCTCTTTAAAGGTGTTCTTGCGATGATGCGCTTCCTGATTCAATACGTATTTAGCCACGATGGCAATTTGCGAATGGGAATAGGTGAATGCTCCATAACCTTGTTGCCACTGAAATTTAGACCTTGTCAAATTTTGAGTTTTAATCCATTGATCACTGGAAGTTTTTATTGTTTCTACAAGTACAGGAATCGTCTGATTCACATTATATCCGATAAATATGTGAATATGATCCGGCATTGAACCAATCGCGATTAATTTGTGACCCTGCTTCTGGATAATACCGGTGATATATTTTTCCAGATCATCTTTCCATGATTTTTGTATTAAAGATTGTCTGAATTTAACTGCAAAAACCAGGTGAAAATAGGCCTGAACGTATGTGTTTGCCATACTTCTTATTCATTGTTTATAATGTCACGGTGCTCCGCACCTATATTAATTCAACCTGGGCTCAAATTCTACAAATATCCTGGTTCTCTGAACCTTGAAAAATCAGAGTTTTCTATTTTCTAAGCTACTCCGGGTGCTTAGCTCATAATTATAACAGCATACGGTGCGCCGGGTACGGAGTACCCACATATTTATAGCTACCCACAAGATCATTTTG
>DYOS01000177.1:0-4054 GCA_020720405.1 Caldithrix sp.
CAGATAATAAATTAAAACAGAATTTTGGGGATTATGAAAACCGCTTTAGTTCAGCGGCTGATCGATGCGCAGTACCTTGCTTTTTACAACAAATGACTGGTCAAAACCGGCCGACTTGGCCTGATCGCGGAATTCATCGGCCTGCTCCCGGGCCCGGAAATTACCCACCCGGATTTTGTACCAGGGTGTTTCAAAGGTCAGATAGATTTGCTGGCCATAGACCGGAAATTTCAGGGCAATTTCGCTTTTAATAAGATTGGCTTTGTCATATTCTTTCCCGGCAAAAAGCTGAACCCGGAAACCGTCCGTTTCCTCCAGATTCATCAGTTCCCGCTCGGCCCGGTTTTCCTGCGGCGGTTGATCCGGCTTTTTCATCTCCCGGGGATGAAGCTGTAAATCCTCGGGTTTGAGATCATCATCGTTCAGGGTCAGCGGATCAAAGGATTCATCAAATTTCGGGGTATTCTGTTCCTGGGCTTTGACCTGGCTTTTAGGCGAACAGGCGGTCAGAAAAAAACCAGAAAACATCAGAATATAAACTATGACGCGCATAATACCTCAGATTTTTATAAGATTTTCTTCGGGCAGCCAGCCGGTTTTACCGTCATTGAGGCGGATCTCCAGCCATTTATCCTGCCGGCGAAGGATAGACACTTTCGTCCCCTCATGCAAGACAAAAGCCTCGGTTGACGGCGCACCCGGTGCGGTATGGACCGTCACCGCAGCCGCCATAATCACTGCTTCCTGCCGGTTTTGATCAATCATCAACCGGGCGCCGGTCACGAGCAGTACCAAACCAGCGATGACGCTGAAAACCAGAGCCGCACTGCGGATGCCAGTACCCTGCCGGAATTTTACCAGGTAGAGATGCCATAGCCAGATCAGCAGCAGGCCGACCCAAAGCAGAGCAAAAATCCAAAGCAAACGGTTCAAAGAAAGCAGGTAAAGAACCCGCATCAGCCATTGATCAAGAAAAAAACGCGGCGTCTCCTCAATCTGGTCGGTCAGCCGGCTTTTTAATAACCCGATATTGGTTTGCACGGCCTCATCACCGGGCAGAAGCCGGGCCGCTTTTTCATAATACAAACGGGCCGGAGCGGGGTTATTCAGACGGTAATAAACATTGCCCAGGTTAAAATAGAGTTCGCCGCTTTCCAGATTCTGTTTCAGAATTTCCTGGTAAAATTCCAGTGCCGCCTGAAAATCCTGGTTCTGATAAGCCTGGTTGGCCTGTTCGAATAAATGCTGCGCCGATTGTCCGCTTAAAGTGGAAACGGAGAAGGTTAAAATTGCGGTTATGACAAGAATGTACTTCATACCAGTTTTTCCAATCGGGTTAAAACATCAGCCGCCGCATCGAGCAGGTTTTGCCGGGTTTGCGGATTATCAGCGGCCGGGGCGAATTGTCCGAAATGGCTTTGCTCAAGTACTGCGGCATAAGCCTCGATCAGTTCTGCACCGACTTCGCGCTTCTGCAACTGACGGCGTACTTCATCCACCCGGAAGTCACTCAGATCAATACTCATTTTATCTTTAACAAAGCCTTCGAGAGCGGCGGTAAGTTCCCTGTAAAACAGGGCTGAATCGGCGGATTGCTGGTTTTTCCGGGCTTTGGTCAGGGCGCGCATGGCCATTTTACCAGCCTGCTTGCGGCGCAGCAAACGCTGATTAGCATTCAGCCGGCCCTGGTAGGTTAGATATAAACTGCCCAGTAAAAACAGCAGACCCGGCAAAATAAGGGTCAGCCAGTACACGGGATTATGCAGGGCGAGATGCCCGGCCGGGATGAATATGGTTTCGTTTTTGATAAAGCGGATATCTTTGCCGAGCAGCATCACTTCCCGGCGGGCGGATGCAGACGGCGCAGAGGTTACCGTTCCGGATGGTCCGCTGCCCGGTGTCACCGTCAGTCCGATCGGGGCGGATTGAACGGATTTGTACTGCCTGGTTTGTGGATCAAAAAAGGTAAAGGATAGGGCAGGGATAGTGTACGCGCCGGGCAGACGGGGAATGAGCACATATTCTGCACTTTTGGAACCCTGAATAGCATTGCCGGCGCTGTTGATCGAAGCATCAAATTTGGGATCGTAGCGTTCCAGATCGGGATGCAGTTCCGGAACTGGTAATTCGGCCAGTTTGATGTTACCCTGCCCGCTCAGTTTGAGCTTGAGCGAAACCGCCTCATTGGCCGGAACCTGGTTTTTATCCAGCGCAGCGGAAAAATCAAATCGTCCGACAGCTCCGGAAAAATTAGCCGGTTTACCGGCGGCCGGGGTGGGCTGGACATCAATTTTAATTACCGGACTGGTCACGGTCCGGCGAACGGTCCGGCCAAAAGGATCATCGAAAAAACTGTCAAAAACGCTTTGCGAGCGGCGCCGTTGCTGGGGTGCGAGCGCCTCGACTGTAAGCTGCAGGGGTTGAATTTCCAGAGGGCCAGCCTGGGTCGGAAAGAGAGCGACCTTTTTCAGAACGGCAACATTATAGTTCAACCCGTCAATAACTTTGCTGTCGATAACCGGCTGGGCCGGCATTTCAAAATCTTCACTCCAGAACCCGGTGTTGGCCGGCATCTTATCCACATTATAACCGCGCACATTAAGCCGGAAATACAATTTATATTCGACAATCAACTGTTCACCAACCACAGCCTGGCGTTTCGAAACTTCGGTTTTCAGAAAAAGATTGCGTGTGTCGTCGCTGTCGTTGGTCGGGGCATTCTCCCCCTGCTGAGCCGGGGCATTGCTGCTGCCAACGGTCACCGTCAGACTGTTTGAAGCATAATTCTGACCCTTGTGGTTAAAAGCAGCCGGACCAATGGTGAAACTACCCTTTTCTTTGGGCTGAAGATAAAAAGAGTAGGTACGGGAAGAGGACATGGCCCCGTTGATAATCTGCACGCTGGAAGAAGTATTCGGTCCGGCCAGAACAAAAAAGGCATTCAGATCGGGGAAGGTAATATCGGAGGCGGAGACCGAAGCGCCCTGAATTTCTAGGGTGTACTGGAACTGACTGCCCAGACTGATATTGCTCTGGCTGAGATATGCTTTAACCGAAACATCTTCGGCCAGAGCCGTCTGTATGGTAAAAATAATGAAGATAATAATGGACCTGATCATACGTTTATTACCAGTCCTTCCCTATTTCGCGCTGCTGAACACGAAGCGGAGCCTTTTTCTTCTGGGCATCCTGTTCGTCTTCTTTTAGTGCATTCAGAATTTTAGCCGCCTCTTCCTGATCCATTTGTTGCGGGTCTTTCATTTCAGCCTGCTGATTTTCGGCCTGCTGCTCATCCTGTCCGCTGTCTTTTTTATCCTTGTTTTCATTTCCCTGCTGCGCCTGTTGTTCCTGCTGCTTTTCCCCGCTCTGTTGCTGCTGACCTTTTCCTTGCTGCTCCTGGTTTTCCCCTGAACCCTGCTGCTGGTTCTGATTCTGATTCTGCTGCGGTTGCTGCTGCTGTTTATCGGACATTTCCTTTAGCAGGGCCCGGGCCAGTTCGAGATTATATTTGGCATCGGTGTCGGCCGGATTTATGTCCAATGTTTTTTTATAGGCCTCGATACTTTTCTGATAATCCTGTTTGGCAAAATGGCTGTTACCGAGATTATACCAGGCTTGTCCGGCCAGCTTCAAGTCTTTTGAGCCGGTGATTTTATCAAAGCCTTCGATGGCTTCGTCATATTTCTGAAGTTTGTACAAGGCGTCGGCCCGGTCAAATAGAACCACCTCATTCAGAGGGTCATCGAGTGCCGCCTGCTGATAATGACCAAGGGATTCCTGGTATTTCTGGTTTGAAAATTCCTTATTGCCGCGGGCTACTTTGCCGCGCAGGGTCTGGGCAGTGAGAAATTCAGTAAAAATAAACAATGCCAGAAGAAGATATATTATTTTCATATTGTATTTATTTACCTTCTATTCATATTCAACCCCTGCGGGGTTTTCCATATTCGTTAATCAACTTTCCACAGGTTTCACCTGCTCCACAGGTTTCACCTATGGCTATTCATATTCAACCCCTGCGGGGTTTTCCATATTCGTTAATCAACTTTCCACA
>DYOS01000178.1 GCA_020720405.1 Caldithrix sp.
AGGCTCCTCGGAAACTTGTTCCGCTCCGGCGGAATGACAGTATTGTTTTCATCCTTCTTATCCTGTGATCCTGTCAAAATTTTTCAGTCACCGATTTTCTACTGTTTCCGGCTTTGTCATTTGTCTTTTGTTCTCCTGTTCATCAGTTTTTTCGTTTTATAAATAAAGACGACCCTGACCGACGTTTCACTTTATGGAATAATTTTGTAGATTTTGCGGACGAAATCAGTCCATTAGCAACAGGAGTATAACCATGGAAATGAACCAGGCTTTTTTAGAACTGATCCGGCGGGCAGCCACCGATCTTTCTCCGGATGTGGAGGCTGTTCTGCATAAAGCCTATGAGGATGAGACACCGGAAACACCGGCCAAAAATGTCTTTGCCACTATCGTTGAAAACATCAAAATGGCCCGCAAACAAAGCACACCGATCTGCCAGGATACCGGCTCTCTTGTTTTCTACATCGATTACCCGGAAGGCGGCATCGAGCGCCATTTTCGCGAAGCCATTGAATGGTCAGCCAAAGAGGCCACAGCAAAACAATATCTCAGGCCGAATGCCGTTAACCCGGTGACCTCCAAAAATTCCGGGAACAACCTCGGCGTCAATGCCCCCTATATCCATTTTCATCAATGGCAAAAACCGGAGACCCGGGTTCGCCTGATGCTCAAAGGCGGCGGCAGTGAAAATGTCGGTGCCCAGTATAAACTACCCCACCCGGCCTTAAATGCCGGAAGGGATTTGAAAGGGGTGCGCAAGGTGATTATCGACGCGGTACAAAACGCCCAGGGTTTTGGTTGCGCTCCCGGTATAATCGGTGTTGGCATCGGCGGAGGCCGGGACACCTCATTTTCCCTGTCCAAGGAACAATTCTTTAGAAAAATCGGGGAACGGCACCCCGACCCCGAAATCGCTACTCTTGAAACGGGTCTGCTGACTGACTTAAACAAGCTGGGAATCGGCCCGATGGGCTTTGGCGGAAACACTACTGCTTTGGAAGTGTTCATCGGAGTACAGGACCGGCATCCGGCTACATTTTTTGTCTCTGTCTCCTATACCTGCTGGGTTTACCGCAGAAAAACCATGATCCTGAAGAATGGGGAGGTGCAATTTGATTAAGTTGAAAACTCCGATCCCGGAATCGGAAATAAGAAAACTAAAGGTCGGCGACAGTGTTTTATTATCCGGAATTATCGTGACTGCCCGGGATGCCGCCCATAAACTGATGGTCGAGGAGCGGCCAGATTTTATCCGCCAGGCCTTAAAAGAAGGCGTAATCTATCACTGCGGACCCGTTGTCCGAAAGGATGAACAGGGCAACTGGAGCTTTGTTTCGGCCGGCCCGACCACATCCAACCGGGAAGAACCGTATCAGGCTGCGGTTATCAGTGAATATAACGTGCGCGGCGTAATTGGTAAAGGCGGTATGGGCGCTAAAACCGCCGACGGTTTACAGAAAAACGGCGCAGTTTATTTCCATGCCGTGGGTGGGGCCGGAACGTTGATCGCCAACTCGGTAAAAAAAGTAACGACCGTACACAAACTGGAAGAGTTCGGTACGCCTGAAGCTTTCTGGGTTATCGAAGTGGAAGATTTCCCGCTGGTGGTGACTATGGATTCGCATGGCGGAAGTCTCCATCACGAGATTCTGGAAAAATCGGCTGCCGTAGCAAAAGAGCTTATTGGTTAAGTTATTCAAGGGGGCGGGCCATACCGCTCCTTTTTCTTCCTGCCTGTAAACGGATTTATTTTGAATGCAACGGAGACCAAATGCGGTTTTTAATCAGTATGATATTGGGGACATATTTATTTTCTGCAACCAGTCTGCAGGCCGGCCACACCCAAAGTGAAGGCGTATATCTCGGACTAACTCTGGCCCGCTCTACCGGTAATTTTGTGGCTGCTCCGGAATATAAACCAGGTCTCAGCGGCGGCATTTACTTTAATTTTCCGATAACCGGGCCGCTCTCCTGGCAGGCTGAAATCAGCTATGCCATGAAGGGCTATCAAATACACCATGACGATCAGGATATCACCGCTACTTTCACCTATATTGATTTCCCGATTCTGCTGAAAAGCAGGCTGCTTGATACAAAATACTTCCGGGCAGCCTGGCTGGCCGGTCCGGCGCTGAGCATGACCATAAAAAATGAACAGGTCACAAAATCCGGCAGCGAAACTACGCACACCCAGTTTCCATCTTTCCATGATTATGATATTGGTCTGACCGCTGGTCTCGGCTGCACCCTTCTTGCCGCTTCACAGGAATTCAGCCTTGATCTGCGCCATACCTGGGGTCTGACCGACTGGCTTGGTGAGGATGATATATTCAAAAACAGAGTAATATCTATTCTGTTTGGATATAGTTTCTGATCAAGCGGTAAGACAATTATCCGGCTTAATCTGACCCTATCTATTGGCAGCAGCACCACCGGTTTATTTCATATTCCAGACCCAGGTCTTTAATAAATATTTCTCATCCCACTAAGCAGGAATATATTGCCCGGTCCGCTCGTCAGACAGACAAAAAAGGAGAAATTATGCGCCAGGAAAAAGATGCACTTGGTTATGTTCAGGTTCCCGAGGATAAATATTACGGTGCCCAGACGCAGCGCGCTGTGGAAAATTTCCGGATCGGCAATGAATATTTTCCGGCCGTTTTTATAACTGCCCATGCCATCGTCAAGAAGGCGGCCGCATTGGTCAACGCCCGGTTGAAGAATATTCCCCAGCCTGTTTCGGAAGCGATTATTCAGGCTGCTGATGAAGTTATTGACGGCAAGCTGAACGATCATTTTCCATTGGTTATATGGCAGAGCGGCAGCGCCACCCAGTTTAATATGAATGTCAATGAAGTCATCGCCAACCGGGCCATCGAAAAAATGGGTGGAAAAATCGGCAGCAAAAGCCCGGTTCACCCCAACGATCATGTCAATAACTCGCAATCAACCAACGATACCATTCCTGCCTCCATGCATATTGCGGCTATCCTGGCCATCAAAGGTCAGCTTCATCAGCCATTGGTAAAATTACAGAAGGCGCTGGAAGAAAAGGCCGAAGCCTTTAAAGACATCGTTAAAATCGGCCGCACTCATTTGCAGGATGCCACACCCTTAACCTTAGGCCAGGAATTTTCCGGTTACGCGGCGCAGATTGAACAGGCTCACGAAGCCATAGCCGCCTGTTTACCCCACCTGTCGGAACTGGCTATTGGCGGTACGGCGGTTGGTACCGGGCTAAACACCCGTGCCGGATATGATTTGATGATGGTTGATGAAATTTCCGCAATAACCAAACATAAATTTAAAATCAGCCGCAATAAATTCGCCGGATTGGCCGCTCACGATGCCATTGTTTCACTTTCCGGCGCTCTGAAAACACTGGCCGCCGCCTTGATGAAAATTGCCAACGATATCCGCTGGTTAGGCAGCGGTCCGCGCAGCGGGCTGGGCGAACTGAACCTGCCGGCCAATGAACCGGGCAGTTCAATTATGCCGGGAAAAGTAAACCCGACACAAAGCGAAATGGTAACCCAGGTGGTTTGCCAGGTTTATGGCAATGACACCACCATTGCTATGGCCGGTGCGCTTGGAAATTTCGAACTTAATGTGTTCAAGCCGCTCATGGCTTACAATATTCTGCAATCGATCCGCTTGCTGGGCGATGCCTGCGAGAGTTTCCGCAGCAATGCGGTTGAAGATATTGAACCCAATCTAAAAAATATCCGGCGCCACCTGGATAATTCACTGATGCTGGTGACCGCCCTGAACACGCATATCGGTTATGACAAAGCCGCTGAAATTGCCCTGAAAGCCTGGCGTGAGGATAAAACCTTAAAGGCTGCTGCATTGGAACTGGGCTATGTCAGCGCGGCTCAGTTTGATGAATGGGTACGACCGGAAAACATGCTTGGACCGACAGACTAAGAAATAAGAAGAAAGATTAAAAAAAAGATGAAAGCAGAAAACGATATTTTTCTATGACTATCGGTGCTGATTGGCAGCTAAAAAGAATTTTGACAGGATACTTTGTCCCGCTCGGGCGGGAACAGGATAGGCAGGATAAAAGCGCGAAGGCTTATTGTCATGCCGTCCCGCATGGGCGGGATCGTTCGAAGACTTGTCCCGCTCCGGCGGGATGACGACTCAGGG
Organism: Caldithrix sp.; assembly: GCA_020720405.1. Lineage (GTDB taxonomy): Bacteria > Calditrichota > Calditrichia > Calditrichales > Calditrichaceae > DYOS01. The sequence continues at coordinate 4,153 of DYOS01000178.1, forward strand.
GTTTTTCAATTCCAAATTCCA
>DYOS01000039.1 GCA_020720405.1 Caldithrix sp.
CCATGAAAATGGTCTTCGTCCTAAGTCTTTTTGTTTTCATTCTACCGGTTTCTGCACAGGATCATCCGGTCAAAATCGGGCTGTCTTTTGAACCCGGAATCCGGTTTATTAATTCTCAAGAAAATTTAAAAAACCAAACTGTTTTCGATAGTGGCTTAAGTCTGGAATTACACGAATCAGAAAACCCGTTTTTTGCTTTAATGATTGGTTGGTCAGGCTATCAGGTTTCCTACAACGATATGACGAATGAAAATTTAAAATCTCTGGCGGTTAATGCACTCAAAATTGGATTGCGAGGTATTGTCCCGCTTACGGATCGTTTAAATTTAAGAACAATAACCGGGGGGTCCTTCATTTCGATTGACAAACTAAATGATGATTCTGTTGGCTTCTATGCAGGGCTTGGGACAGAAATAAAAATCAGCTCACGTTTTTCTTTGTTCACCGAAATGCAATTTGAACAGGTAAATTATAAAAGTGAAACGGTCAAAATTCAGCCTGGGGGATTAAAAGTTATCAGTGGGCTTATTGTCTATTTTAGTAATGAATGAATAACCTGACCCGGTTTGCAAAATTTTTATTACGCCCCGTAAATGTTAACAATCTGAGTTTGCGAATTATACTTCTCCGGTCTTAGCTTGCCCAAAATTTTTGGAGAAGGATTCATGAAATATTTTCTGTTCCTGGCTTTACTGCCGGTAGTTTTAGCCGGTCAGTCCTCTGAACTTGAATTTGTCAATCCTAAGGAACTGATACCAGATATTGTCATCGATCTGCGCTACAGTTCCGCCGATCATTCTTTCCTCAATCTTCCCGAAGGGGATCTGAAACTGCCCAAGTTTTATTCGGCCAATGAATGTCTGTTGGTGTACGATGCTGTTCTGCGGTTGAAATCCGCCCAGGATTCACTCCGTAATATCCGTTCCTTTGACGGCCGGGAGTTTCCCCAAGGCATCGGGATTAAAATATGGGATGGCTATCGGCCCCGGGCGGTGCAATATCTGTTCTGGGAGATTTATCCGAATTCCACTTATATCGCCAATCCCAATAGCGGATCACGCCATAACCGGGGCGGGGCCGTTGACCTGACGCTGATTGACCTGGCCAGCGGTGCTGAACTGGATATGCCAACCGCCTTCGATGATTTCAGCACTACGGCCTCACATTCTTACACCAATCTTCCCGAAGCGGTATTGCACAACCGGGAACTGCTCAGGTCCGTTATGACCACTGTGGCCGGTTTTGAAGCTTACGACTCAGAATGGTGGCACTACCAAACGCCGGGTTCAGGCGACCTGCCCCTGCGTGATTTCCAGCTAAAGTGAGGTGATCATGAAATATCTGTTTCTGTTTCTGATCTCTTGCCCGTTGTTCGGACAGGAAGTACTGATCAATGTTTACCAGGATTCCACCCAGCGCAGTCCGGTTATCGCCGGAGATGGGAATGGCAATTATTATATAGCCTGGAATTCGGATTTTCAGCTTGGTCCGGTTAATGAGGGTGAAATCTGTCTGCAGGTATTTAACAGCTCTGTTCCGGTTGTAAATCCCGAGTATATAGTAAATAACATAACCGCAGGTGACCAGGAAAAACCAGCCCTTGCGGTTTCCGGGCAAGGTAAGGCAGCGGTCTGCTGGGCTTCATTCGGCTCCTTCGAAAATATGTATGATATTAAATGCCGGTTGATGGAGGCCGGGGAGTTTCCTGCGGATGAATTTACGGTAAACCAGACCACGACCCAGACTCAGACCAATCCGGATGTGGCGTTTCTCTCCGCTGGCAGTTTTGTCGTCACCTGGGATTCCTGGTATCAGGATGGTTCCATGAAAGGTGTTTATGCCCGGCTATTTAATGCGGATGGTTCCGCACAGGGCGGTGAATTTCCGGTTAATCAGTTTACCATGCACAGTCAGTGCCGGCCCAGGCTGGCTGTCCTGCCGGATGACCGGATTCTGATCGTCTGGGAATCGTGGCAGCAGCGCCCGGGTTCGGACCCGGGATATGATTTATACGGGCGGTTCTTTTCCGCTGCCGGTCAGGCGCTCACGGATGAATTTGAAATCAATTCATATTCAACAGATAACCAATGGTTTGCCGATATTGCCGTTTTCCCGGATACAACATTTGTCACCGTTTGGTGCAGTTGGGAGCAGGATGGCTCGGACGGCGGAATCTATGCTCAGCATTTCGACGGTGAAGGACAAAAAATCGGGGCCGAGATCCGGGTCAGTGAAACCCGGCTCAAATACCAGTGGCTGCCCAAACTGACCGCTGTTTCTGAGCAGGAATATGTGGTGGTTTGGTCAAGCTGGGAACAGGACGGCAGCCGGGAAGGGGTTTATGCCCAAAAAATGCACCTTAATGGTCAGTATCGCTCCTTTGAAACCAGGTTGAATGACTATACGGAAAGCTTTCAGTGGGAGCCGGATATTTACTGTGCTCCTGATGGGCAACTGAGAGCGGTCTGGTCCAGTTGGGGTCAGGCTCAAAATGACTATGAAATTGTCACTAAAGGTTTTGAACTGCCCGCCCGCCAGGGCAAAATAAAAACGGAGGCTGAGAGCCATCCGCAGGGCAGGAGTACCAGTAGTTTTAAAGTACATGTCAACGATTCACTTTTATTAAACGGTCATACCTACCTTTTGAATTTCAATGAAACTGGTACAGATCAGTTTGAGATGAATATTTTTGACGAGGATTTACAATCCACAGTTGTTGATAATTATCCCATCAACCAGGGTGAGCAGGCTTTTTATCTGACACCGTTTTTTGATGGTCTGGCTGTTGAACTATTACCCGAACATGATCTGGCTCTGAACACGGGGAAGTCTTTTTTTCAGAGAAATAGCGGGACAAACCTGGTCACCACGATAAAACTGCCCGATGCCGGTACCCTGAATCTTGCCCCGCTCGATCTGCAGATTATCTGGGGTAGTCTGGAAATGGATGCCACCGGTCATTATGTCCATCCACTGGATACGGCCATGAATTTCAGTTCGCAATTTGTAGTGGAAATCCCGTTTAAGGTTTGGAATCCGCTGGATGGAGCCTGGGTCAATGTGCTGGTCAAAGACGGAGACGTTACTAAAAACCAGGTCTGGGAGGTTGGCGAACGGTTTTACGTGCTGACCCCGCCGCCCTATCAGGTTAAATCGACCGATACCCATGTTCTGATCAGCAATTCGCTTCCGGTGGAAGCCTTTATCCCGCCGGCACCGGGTGATACGATTTTTGTCTTTACCGACCGTCCGCTTACTTCTCTGGACGTTTATAAATTTACGGCTTCAAAAGCCAACTTCAGTGGTTTATTGACCGGGAGAGAACTGGTTCCCGGCCGGTTTAGCCTGACCGAAGCCTTCCCCAATCCTTTTAACCCGGAGACCACATTCCGTTTTGAAACCGCAGTCCGGGTAACCGTGGAAACCGATATCGTCAATATTCTTGGTCAGAAACTAAATATTTCCGGGAAACAAGTATTTGAACCCGGCTTAAATACTTTCCGGGTAAACCTGAAGAATCAGGCATCGGGTCTGTATTTCCTCATCGTCCGTTTTGAGAACCAACGCTTTGTCCGCAAACTTATCCTGCTAAAATAATGAAACAAAAGTCTATTTTAAGTTTTGATGGCGATTGAAATTTTTTATATTTCCGGCTAATTAGTTAAATAAGTTAACAAACGTCATACACTCTTCCGGAGGCGTTGTATGCAAAAAGTCCTGTTTTTTATAATCTTCTCTGTCTTCCTGGTTCAATCGGTTTTTGCCGGGAACACTGGGAAAATATTTGGCCGTGTTACGGACAAAAACAGCGGTGACGCCCTGGTCGGCGTAAATGTCGTTATCGTTGGGCAACTTCTCGGCGCTTCGACCGACGAAAACGGGGAATATTATATTCTGAATATTTCGCCTGGTATTTATACGGTGGAATGCAGTTATGTCGGCTACCAGACAACCAGTATCCAGGGTGTGCAGATAAAATCGGATCAGACCTCGGCACTGGATATATCCATCTTTGAGCAGGTTATGGAGATGGATGAAAAAATTATTGTTGTCGCCGACCGGCCGTTGGTGCAGAAGGATCTGACCGCTTCCAAAAAGGTAACTACAACCGAAGAAATCAAAGCATTGCCGGTTGAATCTTATGCCGGTATCATGCTGACCCAGGCCGGGATTACCCAGGGTGCCGATGGCGCCTTGCATATCCGCGGCGGACGGTCGACGGAAATTGCCTATCTTGTGGATGGCGTTTCGGTCAGCAACCCGTTCAGCACCAATGGATTGGCAACGAGTGTGGCCACCAACGCCATACAGGAAATGACCGTGGTCAGCGGCGCATTTAATGCCGAATATGGTAATGCCATGAGCGGTGTAGTCAATTTTACCACAAAAGACGGCGCACCGGATTTCCAGACCTTTGTCAGCTTTTATACGGGTGACTATGTTAGCTCCCATAAAAAAATCTTCACCAATATCGAGGATTTTAATGCCCTCTCGGACTACACTGCGGAGGGCACCATCTCCGGACCGCTATCCTTTTTGGGAAACAAGAACAATACTTATTTTTTCTCGGCCCGCTATAATTATTCCGAAGGCTACCTGTACGGCATCCGGGAACATCTACCCGGTGACTCCGCCAATTTCGAGCCGAAGCAGTATATCACTGTTGAAAAGGATGATAATCAATTCATAACCACGATTGAGTACCGTGACGAGTGGTATATTGAACAGGGCGGAGACGGTGAATTTGTTTCCATGAATCCCGGTGACGGCGTCAATCTGCTCGGTAAATTGAAATTTCAGATTACCCCCGGTGTGGTTCTCCGTTACCAAAGTTTATATACTCAGGCTTTTGACAAAAACTATGTCCATGCTTACAAGTACAACCCGGAAGGTACCTATAACTATTACAGCAACAGCACCAATAATGCCCTTCATCTGACCCAGCTTCTGAATAACAGCACTTTTTATGAACTGAAGGCCGCTTTAAATACCCGCAATTATGAGCAGTATGTTTATAAAAACTATGCCCATCCGGATTTTGCCCCGTCCAACCTGGTCGAAGGATCACCGGGCGGTACTACTTTTAACTTCAGCGGTCAGCAGGACGGCCAGATTTATGAACATTCAAAAACCTTTCTGACTAAGTTCGATTATACCAGTCAGATCAACAAACAGCATCTGTTCAAAAGCGGATTTGAGGGCCGGATTAACGTCCTCGACCGGGAGAACTTTTCAATTGGCTACGACCGTAATACTAATAACGCACCAACAAAAGTGTATGGCGGAAAATATCTCCGCTATCCGCGCCAGTTTACGGCCTATGCCCAGGATAAGATGGAATACTACGACATGATTCTGAATGCCGGTCTGCGCTACGATTATTTTTATTCCGATGCCCCGTATGCGGTAGATGAATTACAGCCGGATGGTGAACGGAAACAGGCTGAAGCTAAAAATATGCTGGCGCCGCGCCTGGGAATTTCTTACCCGATCACATCAGAAGGCATTATCCATTTATCCTACGGCCATTTCTTCCAGATGCCTGCGCTTAGCGATTTATACTCCAATCCATCATTTCTGCTCCCGGCCAGCGGTACGCCGGAATTCGGAAATGCCAATCTCCGCCCTGAAAAAACCATCTCCTATGAAATCGGTTTACAACAGCAATTGACATCCAGTCTGGCCTTCGATATTACCGGTTTTTACAAGGACATCCGCGACCTGCTGGCCTGGCAGACGATTACTTTTACCCGTCTCGATGGCGACCGCCAGAGTTACCGCGTCCGCCGGAATCAGGATTATGCCAATGTAAAGGGCATCACCCTGACTCTTGATAAACGGGCCCGGTCAGGCGAACCCTTTGCCCTGAAGGTTGACTATACTTTCCAGGTCTCCGAAGGAAACGACAATGATCCAACGGCATTTTTCTATAACTCGCTTTCCGGGCAGGAAAATGTCAAGGAAATTATTCCCCTGGATTGGGATCAGCCCCATAACCTGTATGCCTCGCTGACCATTCTGCCAACCAGCAATCTGACCATCAGCCTGATTGGAAAACTCTCCGCGGGCTACCCCTATACGCCGGTTATCTTTTCATCAAATTATGATTCGGAGGTGAATTCCGAACGTAAACCGATCCAGAAAACCGTTGATTTGCGGGCCAGTTATACGGTCAGCCTGGCCGGTTACCACCTCCAGTTTTTTGGTAAAGTGTATAACCTCTTTGATGAGCTGAATGAGCGTTATGTCTATGATGATACCGGAACAGCGGATTACACCTTTTATGCAAACAGCATCAATGAACCCGATGCTTTTAAAAAACACTATGGTGAACCTGGGGTTCATACCTATGGCGAGTATGTTATTCGTCCCGATTACTACCGGGCGCCGCGGCTGATAAATCTTGGTATGAGTTTAGAATTTTAAATCGGGAGTGAACATCCATGATGAGAAAATATTTGATCTTCCTGATATTCATGATTTTACCTTTGCTGCTGTCTGCTCAGTCCGACAGCTTATATCTGCATGGAATTCAGAAGCACTGGAATGAAGCGCAGGTTCAGGACTACCTGAAATGGGAAAAGGTACATTTCGCGCAGGCCGATGGAACCATACGGCAATACAATTACATGAACGGCAACCTGATTTACACCGAAATCTGGAACTTCGGCTCGATTTCTTCTCCCGGCAACCGCATCACGGATATTATCTGGAATGGTTTGGGTTATGGTTACGAATTTGGTCCGTTTGTGGCCGCTGAAGTACGCGTCCCGCAAGGCAGCCATGAAGATGCCCAGTTAAAACGCGATGCTTTCGGTCAGGTAGTGCTGGATGAACAGGGTGATTCGGTTTGGGTGGCTCATGTTATTTCCGACGGTCTGAAATCAAACGGCGGCGAACTTTCTTCCGACGGTCTGTCGCGCTGGGGCTGGCAGCCCATGGTACAGAGCGATGACGGTATAAACCAATTCCTGAATCTCGATTCCAGATTTATCCCGACCAGCGATGATAAGGATACCGACGGCGATGGAAAACCAGACACCTGGCCCAATGGCTGGTACAATGAAACGCTGCGCAAATATGTCTGGCCCGGTGCCCTGGGGCAGGGGGCAACCAATGCCGATAAGGAAGCCTTTTTTGTTATGGATGACCGGGACAATCTGGAATTTCGATATGATCCTTATCCCAGCGATAATGTGCGCGGCGGTTTAGGTCTGGAAGTGGAAAGCCGGTACTATCAATGGTCCAACTCCGATGCCGAAGATGCCATATTCCTGATCTATAAAATTAAAAACAAAGGTAATCAGGACCTGGAAAAAGTAATTTTTGGCATGTGGGGCGACCCGCATATCGGCGGACCGGCTGACTATGCCGATGACCTGTCCGATTACGATTCGCAGCTGGAAATGACTTTTGCTTACGATGCCAATAATTACTCCATCAATAACCCCAGCATAAAGCCGGGTTATCTTGGTTATAAATTTCTGGAAAGCCCCGGTCTGGCCAATGACCATAAAGACAATGATGAAGATGGCATGGTCGATGAAAGCTGGACTGATGGGCTGGATAATGACAACGACTGGAATATCGATACAGATGATATTGGTATTGATGGCGTGGCCGGAACCGGCGATCAGGGTGAAGACGATGGGCAGCCGACCGCAGGTGACCCTTTTGACCTGAAAAAACCGGGTGAGCCCAATTTTGAATTCACCGATATTGATGAATCGGATATGATCGGTTTGACCAGTTTCCAGCATCCGGCTTTTGCCGGTCTGCGCATCAGTGATGATGAGTATGTCTGGCGCGAGCTGATTCAGCCCGGCGATTTTGATTCCACTTCATCGGCCGGTGATAATGTCTTTTTATATGCTTCCGGTAGGTTTACACTGAAATCCATCTTTAATGTGGCTGAAACCGAGATCAGTGAATCGATCAAACGGCTGTCCATCGCTCTTATTTTAGGCGCCGACCGGAATGATCTGATTCTCAATGCCCGGACGGTTCAGCGCATTTACAATTCCAATTACCAGTACACCAAGCCGCCGGCCAAGCCAAATCTGACCCTGGTTCCGGGCGACCGCAAGGTAACCTTGTACTGGGATGATGTGGCGGAATCTTCGGTTGACCCGATCTCCAAAAAGCAGGATTTCGAAGGTTATGTAATTTACCGCAGTACCAATTACCAGTTCCTCGATCAGCAGACGATCACCGATGCTTATGGTGTGCCTTTCCTGTTTGAGCCCCTGGAGACTGAAAAGGGTGCCGAAGCCCGTTTTGATTTGATCAACGGTATTTCCGGTTTTGCCAGAATACCCTTTCAGGAAAGAGGCGTTTCCTACTATCTGGGAAATGATACCGGGCTGCGTCATACCTTTATCGATTCGAACGCGGTGCTCAACGGTCAGACCTATTATTACGCAGTGATTTCCTATGATCATGGGGATGACAGTCTGGGCACCGCACCCTCCGAATGTTCAAAAATTATCACTTATTTCCAGGCCACCAACGAATACAGTTTTGATGTCAATACCGGTTCGGTTATTCCCCGCTCCCGGGCCGCCGGTTACACGGTTCCGGAGATTGCCGATGCCGGAAATGAATCCGGAGTTTTGCGTGAGGTCGGCTATTCTACCGGAAATTTTGCCCTTGATATTATTGATGAGCTGCGGGTTGAAGAGGATAATAAATTTGATATAGAGTTCACCGATACCAGCGGCGTCACCGAATTTTCTGTTCTTGATACCAAAGAAAAATCTGCGGTTTTTACCAGCTTTTTTGAGAATTATGTTCCGGTTCCGGATAACCATCTGAAAGGAAACTCAGTGCTTGTTTCCAGTACGGATGGCCAGCAGCTTTATCAATGGGGTCTGGATTTTGATCTTGATACATTGGGCGGGTCAGTTAAGGTTTTCGATCCGGCCGTGCACAGCGGTGCCCGGATGGCCGATGCCCAAAATTACCTGATCCGCTATACCAACTACCCGGTTTTCCGCAGCACCAAAGTCGATTCCGAGTTGAGCAACCCAATATTTGACGGTTTGCGCCTGATTATTAAAGAGTCCACATTTGAATTGAACAAAAGCCTGACCGGTTGGTCAGCCTCCAGCCGGGATGACTTGACATACAATATTGCACCATATCAGTCTAAAGTTGATCTGTTCGATTATGAAATCCAGTTCTTTGATGAGGTGGTAGACACTGTGCTGCCCAATGTTCAGGTCAATTTTAAGATTTTGGATGTGATCAATCAGGAATACATGACGGTCTATGTTACCGAACCAACCGGATTTAAAAATAACCGCTGGGAACTGATTTCCAATAAGTTTGAAACAATTTTTATCCTGCGCGGCGGGACAAAAGCATCCAATGCAGTGTGGCAGATTCAGCTCAGTTCTTCCACCGGTGATGTTACTCTGCCTGGCGCCAATGATAAATTGTATCTGGCCACGGATAAACCGTTTTCGAATGGCGACCGCTTCTCTTTTACAACCAAAGCGGCTAAGGTCGATCAGGCTCTGGCCAAAAACCAGCTCGACCGGGTGCGGGTTGTACCCAATCCCTATGTAGCGACCAATGTTATCGAACCGGCCAACCGGGTTTCGACCAGCGAACGGGGGTACCGTCGATTGTACTTTGACAAACTTCCGGCGGTCTGTACCATTCGTATTTACACACAGGCCGGCGAATTGGTCCGGGTTCTGGAACATAATTCAGCGATTGATGATGGCAAGGAATTCTGGGACCTGCTGACCAAAGACAATATGGAAGTTGCTTATGGTCTTTACTTCTTCCAGGTGGATGCGCCGGGCATTGGTCAGAAGATTGGAAAATTTGCAATTATTAAATAATTCCTGTAGCGGAAAGTATACATTTCGGAGGCAATAATGAATCTGAAAAAACTAATGGGATATGTCATCGCCGTGTTGCTGGCAGCCGCTCCGCTGCAGGCTCAGCATCTTTCGTCGGCTTCAATATCCAAGGTCGCCACAACGGCGGCGCAGTTTTTAAAAATCGAGGTCAGTGCCAGGGCACTGGCTATGGGCGGCTCGTTTGTGGCGGTCTCCAACGACGTCGGTGCAATTTACACCAACCCGGCCGGTTTAGCCCGGGCCAATGGTTACCAATCCATGTTCACCCATACCAACTGGATTGCCGGAACCAGCTACGATTTCGGTGCTGTTTCCCTGAATATGACCGGTCTGGGCAGTTTTGGGCTTATGGTTTCCTCCTTTGGTTCCGGTGATATGGCCGTCCGGACGGTGGAGCAACCCGACGGCACCGGTGAATTGTTTGACACCCGTGATCTGATGGCCGGGTTTTCCTATGGCCGAAACCTGACTACAAATTTCGCCATTGGCTTTACGGCAAAATATATCTACCAGCGCGTCTGGCACATGTCGGCCTCAACCATGGCCGTGGATATCGGTACTCTATTTACCACACCGTTCCGGGGAGTGGTTCTCGGGGCCAGTATCCGCAATTTCGGGGCAAAAATGCGCCTCGACGGGCGGGACACCAAATTTGCCAACGACCCCGATCCGTTTAACTCTTATAACGTGGCCATTGTAAATTCACTGTATGAAATGAAGTATTATGAACTCCCGTTGAATTTCCAGGTCGGGCTTTCCAAGAAATTTGAAATGGGTGATCAGAATGCGCTGACCATTGCCGTGGATGCAATTACACCCAACGATAACTATGAGGCTGTAAATGCCGGTTTTGAATATGGCTGGAATAAAACCCTGTTCCTGCGCGGCGGCTATAAATCCCTGTTCCAGGATGATACCGAAGAAGGTCTGACGGCCGGTGTCGGATTAAATTTCCGGATGCAGGGCACCAGCTTTATCCAGGTTGATTATGCCTGGGGTGATTTTGGACGCCTCGAAAATTCCCAACGATTTACCTTAATGATGCTGTTTTAGGTGGTAAAATATGAAAAAACAGATTCTGCTTATCCTGATCTTTTTGTTGCCTGTTACCGGTTTCAGTCAGTTTCAAAAAGATAAATTATCTCTGAATATCCAGACCGGCGCCGTGTTACCTCTTGCGCCCGACCATCTTTATGATTACTGGAACAAGGGTTATAATTTTGATCTGAATTTTGGTTATCAAATTAACCCGCTCCTGAGCGTGTATTGGTCGAATTCTTTCAGCACGTTGATTTTTGATCATCAGACCTGGCAGGATGATTTTACGGATTTTATGATTCAGGCCGGTGTACCCGAAGACGATCTGGATTTTGTGGTCAGCGGGGCCAACCGCTATTTTTTGGCTTCTATGATGGGCGTTAAGCTTTCACCTCTGCCAGCCAACCGCTTTGCACCGTACCTTTCAGGTGGTCTTGGTTTTTTTCAGATGCACACCGATGATTTAGTAATCGGTCTGCCCATTGTTGAATACACCGTGGAGACGGTGCCCTGCTTTCAGATTGGCGGCGGTGTAAATCTCTATAAAAGTGGAAATTTTGCCGTTCTGCTGCAAGGCAGTTATGATTATGCTCTGACCAGGGATCAGAACCGGCAGAAATTGCCTATGTCCCTTTTTGATTCTTATCAGGAATATAAAACCAGTTTTTTCAGGCTTGGCCTGGGTGTTGAACTAAATCTGAAATAATCTTCTTTGTATTTCAATCTTTAAGGTAGGGCAATCAGAAAACTCAACCGGATTTGTTTTTAAATAAAATGATGTATCTCAGATATCTGTTTGCCCTGATTCTTTTTGTTGGTTTGATGTCATGCCGGGCTAAAAAAAACGAACCGGTTGTTCTGGCGGTTATCGGTCCGCAACAACTGACCGTTCAGGAATTCCGGGAACGCACCGCTTTTAATCCACTTAACACCAACCTGCCCGTTGCCTCTGTAAAATCAACCATCCTGAAATCTCTGATTGCCGAGAAAATAATGGCGGCACACTTCCGGGATTCGCTCAGTGCCAAAATCCGCCGGGTGACGGAGCAACGCCACCGGGAAGCGGTGATCGAAGCGCTTTGGGATAAGGAGATTTTAGCCGGTCTGACCGTCGATGACAGCACCTTGTGGCAATACTACCGGGATTCCAAAAAGCGCCGGGTGATCGAATTTATTTCCGTTGAGGATTCGCTGGCGGCTGTGCCGGTCTATGAAAACTGGGCAGCCGGTCATTCCTGGCTGGGACAATATATATCCCTTGATACCCTGGCCACAGATGGGATGCTGGGCGGGTTAAACCAGGCTGTTTTCCAAAGTGAAATCGGGCAGGTCGCCCGTCCATTCCGGCTCGGCAGACGATATTTTATTTTTAAACCGACCGCCGAATTTATTTCTGGTCCTGTTTCGTTAAATGAGTACAAAACCCGGCAGCGTTCCTATCGTAAAAAATATCTGCACCAGGCCGGATTAGCCCGGTTTGACCAATTTTTCAGGGAAAATATCCGTCCTTATCAGATTGACCTGCAGCGCTTCAAAACGGTTTCGTTTGCCCTTGGTGACCTGCTGCAGGAGAACCACTTAACCGAGCAGACTTATGAAAATGAACCTGGGCTGCCTGCTTTCCCGGACGGACCCGATTTGAATCTGGAAATAGTTCGTTTTGAGGCTGGGCCGCACTGGTCGGTCGGCGAATTGCTGATCCGTATTGCCGACGGGCCGTACCCGGTGGATTTTTCCAGCCGCAGCCGGCTGATCAGGAGTTTACTTCCGGCCGCACGCCGCACACTGGATGATGAACTGCTTTACCGCTATGCAGTCCAAAAAGGTTATGATCAAACTGCCGATGTCCGGTTTCAGACCGATCTATGGCAGGATTTTTACACAGCAAAAGATTTTGCTGATAATTTTAGCGGCAATGCCGAACTTGAAGAGCAGTTAAAACGTTTAGGGAAAAGCATGGAAATCAGAGTCAACTGGGCAGTTTACGATACACTGAAAATTGTCCCGGGTGATATGGTGGTTCTGAAAACCCATTTCCCCGGCCAAACCATCACCCCGCCTTTTCTGCCGGTTGGTTATCCGCTGCAGCGGAACGGGGAGTGAGACCGGGTGATATTTGCCGTTGAAATAAAGTGCCGGGATTAGTACATACCGGCTGATTAACAAGGATGCTTATGCACAAAAAGATACAATTTGTTTTTTACTTTTTACTCACCGTTGGTTTTCTTTCTGCACAGAGTTTTAAAGTATCCGCCACGGATTCGCTGCCTCTGCCGGCCGGTACAGAAGGGTATTTCCCACAATTTCTTCCCGCTGGCCATCAGGTATTTTTCACCACGGTAAATTTTCAGGGTATCAGCAGTATCGACCTGCGAACAGGAGAAATACTTAGCCATACCAACCTGCCCGGCGCCGGTTATCATTTCCGGGTTACCGACCGGGAATTGATCTTCCGTTCTTCGGTCTACCTGAACAATATTCGTTACTTCCAACTCCACCTGACCGATCTTGAATCTGGCCGGGATCAGCAACTGATTGATGCGGTACGAACCCTTGATGCTCCATCCCGTTTTGGCCGGGAAATCCTGATCAGCCGGGATAAAAAACTAAAAACCGTCCACAGCAGCGGATTTGCCGAAGCGGCAGAAACAGACCTCGTCATCCGGATTTCAAACCAAATGCTTGAGCTTGAAGGAAATAACCTGCGGCGGACACTGCAACCGCTTGGCCCCGGCAATTATATCTGGCCATCGCTTTCACCGGACGGGCAAAAAATACTCTTTACCCTGGCCGGCCGCGGTACCTTTATCTGCGATCTGAGTGGTAAAATTTTAGCTGAACTTGGCCGGATTAATGCACCGGTCTGGTCACCGGATGGTCAGTGGGTCGCCGGAATGGATGATTATGACGACGGCAACAGGTATACGGCCTCTGAAATTATTCTTATCCGGGCTGACGGACAGCAACGTACCGTGCTGACCGCAACTGCACAGCGCATTGAAATGCACCCGGCCTGGGATGAATCGATGCAGCGTATTGTTTTTGCAACGGATAACGGGCGGCTTTTTATCCTGAGGCTTAGTTATGAATAAACTGCTTATTAGCTTATTACTTTTATCCGGGCTGAGCCAGGCTCAGGATTTTTCCGGTATCAAAATTTGCGTCAATCCCGGTCATGGCGGAAATGATCCGGCCAATGACCGCTACATCGAAGCAACCGGTTTCTGGGAATCGGAAAGCAATCTGACCAAAGGTCTGCATCTTCGGGATTTGTTGGAATCGCATGGGGCGACCGTGGTTATGACCCGCACCCAAAACAGAGATGCCGATGACCTGCCGCTTTCCCAGGTGGTGGCGATCGCCAATGACAATAATTGCGACTGGATGCATTCCATTCACAGCAATGCCCATAATGCCAATACCAATTACACACTGATGTTGTACCAGGGTTTTACCCATAACCCGACTTTTCCCGAATCCAAAACCCTGAGTCTGATTATGGGTTCGGAAATTCAAAAAGCTGACCGCACCAGCAGCTGGACCTATGCCGGGGATTTTGACTTCTACGGTACCGGTCAGCCTTATCTGGGCGTCTTCAAAGGTCTGACCATGCCCGGAACTTTGTCCGAAGGTTCCTTTCACGATTACCTGATCGAGTCGGCCCGGCTGATGAATCTGGATTACCGCAGGCACGAAGCACTGGCTATTTTCCGTTCCTTTATTTCCTATTATGGGCTGCAGACACCGGGGAACGGGGTTGTGGCCGGAATTATCCGCGATCAGAGCCAGACGGTGACCAATTATAATACCAGCCTGCCCAATGATAAATATAAGCCGATCATCCACTCGCGCATCCTGCTTAAACCGGTGAACAAAGAATATATAGTTGACCAGAAGAACAACGGATTTTTTATCTTCAACGATCTGGCACCAGGAACATATAAGGTAATTTACGATGCTTATGCCTTTAAAACCGATTCACTTCAGGTTACGGTGCAGGCTAATAAATCTGTTTTTGCTGACCGGTTTCTGGTTTCCGATCCCAATAAACCGCCCAAAGTTTACACGGTTACACCGGCCGACAGCGACAGCCTGGTAGTAACAACTTCGCCAATCCAAATTACTTTCAGCCGATCCATGGATAAAGCATCCACGGCCGAAGCCATCCGCCTTTATCCGCTGAATTTTGGTCCGGATTCATTGCAATCCTTTTCTGTGGCCTGGAGTAATTATGATAAGGTGGCTGCAATTACTCCGCATGATGCCCTGCAGGTCAATCAGGAATACGTGGTTGAAGTTGGTTCTTCGGCCCTGAGTCAGGGTTTGATTCCGATTGAGTCGGCCTTCAGCAGCCGTTTTTCAACGGCTCATGACCATGTTTATCCGCTGATTACAGCTCATATCCCGGCACAAAATGCGGACAGTGTGGTCTATAACGCCGGGTTGAAGATTACTTTTTCCCATCCGATGAAAACCGCCGATCCGGCACAGTTTATCGAACTCAGTCCGGCTGTAGCCGGAAGTTTTTCCTGGCTGGATGATAACCACACTCTCCAATTTGTTCCGGCTACGGGTTGGGCATTGGATCAAACCTGTGCCGTCACGGTTAAAGCCGGTTTAAAAGACACCTTTGGTATCGGACTGAAAACCGATTCAACTTTCAGTTTTGCCACCCGGAAACTGAAGAATATGATGGTCAGCAGCTTTCTGCCCGATGAAAACCGGGAAGAGTTAAGCGTCAAGCCAAAATTTACTTTTATTTTCAGTGCGCCAATCAACACCTCCTCGGTCTCCGGCGCCGTTCAGTTCAGGGATCTGCAGGAAAATTATATTCCCTCCGCCAATGTGGTTTTTTCCGAGAAGAACGGCAAGGGGATCATGGAGTTTGAAAGTAAAAACCTGTTGGCCGGCAATACAGATTATAAGATATTTCTGCTGCCCAAAATCACGGATATTTATGGTTTGAGCATGGCCGACACCTTTAAGTATTTTTTCAGAACTGAGGCGGATCAGTATGTTTCCGGGAGTATTGTTGAGAATTTTGAGAGTCTGACGGATTGGCTCAATCCGATTAATCATCCGCTTTCAGCCGGGCTGGACACACTTCAGACCACCATTGCTTTGAATTCAAAATATAAAATCGGCGGCAGTTATTCAGCGGCGCTGACCTATGCTTTTGCCGAAGATCAGGCGGTTTGTCATTTTGCACCGCAGGATTCTGTACCCATTCAGATTAGCGATTCGGTAAAAATCGGGGCCTGGATTTACGGCGACGGCAGCGCTCAGCAGGTTGGCTGGCGCTTTATTGGTTTTACCCAGCCGGTGCATACAGACACCCTGAACTGGATCGGCTGGAAATTTATCGATCTGCGTCTTTCGGCGGATGTGTTTGGAGCGCAGGCTTATTTCAGCGGATTCTCTGTGAGCCGGGCCAATCCCGGCCTGGCTTCGGGCACGATTTATTTTGATGACTTTCAGACCGATGTGGTCACCACCCTGCCCGGAGACGAACCGGAACTGCAGATCAAAACCTATGTTCTGACCCAGAATTATCCCAACCCGTTTAACCCGCTGACCACCATTTCCTATGAAATCGGTCAACCCGGAATCTGCAAAATCCAGGTATTTAACCTGCTCGGACAGCAGGTGGCAGAACTAGCCAACAGTTACCACAAACCTGGTCTTTATACCGTACAGTGGAACGGTGGGCGGTTTCCGAGCGGCATCTATTTCTACAGTATGCAGATCAATAATTTCAAAGCCACACAGAAAATGATCCTGCTCAAGTAGACCGAATCCCCGGGAAGAACTTCAAATTTAGGGCTTGCATTTTTCAATCACCGGTGTAAATTGAATGACCATTCATTCATAACTGGTGGTAACGGTGTCCAAACGCGATCTGATTATTGCTGCCGCTGTCAAAGTCTTTGCCGAAAAGGGTTTCTGTAATTCCAAAGTGCGCGATGTCGCCCAGCAGGCCGGCATTGCCGACGGAACCATCTACATTTATTTCAAAAGCAAAGATGACCTGCTGATCTCCCTCTTCGAAACAAAAATGGATCATATCTACAGCCATTTTGTCGAACGTCTCCGGCCTCTGAAAAATCCCGTTGAAAAACTTAAAGTTTTTCTGGAAACCTATTTTAATATGATCCGTGAAGACCGTGAGCTGGCTGAAGTTTTCCAGGTCGAGCTAAGGCAATCCAGCAAATTTCTGAAAGATTACCATAACCAAAAATTCATCGATTACCTGAATATCATTGGCGATGTAATCAACGAGGCTAAAATGCAGGGTTTTTTCCGCGATGAACTGAACACCAATTTTCTAAAGGTATTTATTTTTGGCGCCATCGATGAAATGGCCAGGCAGTGGATTCTCGACCGGGAGGACAAGCTGGATATCAATCTGATGGCCCGTGAAGCCTATGATATGATTTTAAAAGGATTAGTTATCCCATAAGTGGAGTGTATAATGAAAAACGTAGTTATTGTTGAAGGCGTGCGCACGCCCTTTGTCAAATTTGGCGGTGTATTTAAAGACCTGCCGGCCCAGGATCTGGGCGCCATGGCTCTTAAAGAACTGGTTGAGAGAACGAATCTCCCGACCTCGGAAATCGATGAAGTTATTATCGGGAATATAGCCCAGCCGCCCGAGGCTACCAATATCGCCCGCAATATTGCCCTGTTTGCCGGACTGCCGGAAGAAATTCCGGCCTTTTCCGTACAGCGCAACTGCGCCAGCGGCATGCAGTCTGTGGCCGATGCCTGGTACCGCATTCAAGCTGAACATGGTTCAACCTATCTCTGTGGCGGAACGGAAAACATGTCCAGGATACCTCTGCTCTTTAATGAGGGTGCGGCGGAGTGGATGGGCAACCTGTTCAAAGCCAGAACCATGGGTCAGAGGCTGGGATTGTTTGCTCAGTTTAAAGGCAGTTTTTTAAAGCCGGTTATCGGTCTGCAGCTTGGTCTGACCGACGGCTTCTGCGGACTGAACATGGGCGACACGGCTGAAATTCTGGCCAAAGAATTCCGCATCACACGGCAGGAACAGGACGAGCTGGCTGTGCGCAGCCATAACCTTGCTGAAAAGGCGACGGAAAATGGCCTGATGGCCGGAGAAATTATGGCGGTGGCCATTCCGCCCAAATTTAGCAAGTCGATCAGCAAAGACGATGGCATCCGCAATGGACAGAGTCTCCCGGCGCTGGCCAAACTCAAACCGGTTTTCGACCGCCGGAACGGTACAGTGACCGCCGGAAATTCCAGCCAGATTACGGATGGAGCAGCCATGCTCCTGGTGATGGAAGAGGAGAAGGCCCGGGCTATGGGTTATCAGCCGCTGGGCCGGATCAAAGGCTTTGCCTTCGCTGCTCTCGATCCGAAACGAATGGGGCTTGGTCCCGCATACAGTATAAAGAAAGTGCTAAGTCAGACCGGTTTGAAAATCCCGGATATTGGGCTTTTTGAAATTAACGAGGCTTTTGCCGCTCAGGTTATTGCTAATCTGCGCATTCTGGATTCAGATGAGCTGTCCAAAAAATATCTTGATCTGGATAAAAAATTAGGTGCCATCCCGCTGGAAAAAATGAACGTCAACGGCGGGGCAATTGCCCTTGGTCACCCGGTCGGCGCCTCAGCTACACGGCTTCTGCTCACTTTGCTGCGCCAGATGAAACGTGACAACCAGGCCCTCGGACTGGCCTCGCTTTGTGTCGGCGGTGGTCAGGGTGCAGCATTTATCCTTGAAAATATGTAAAGGGGAAGAACATGTCTGCTTTCACAATTGAAAAAATGGCTGACGGTATAGCCCTGCTTATTTTTGATAGCAAAGAAGAAAAGGTCAATACCTTTAACCTGACTGTGATGACTGAGCTTGGTGAAAAGCTGGATCAACTCCGAACAGATTCATCTATAAAGGCCATGCTGATTCTGAGCGGTAAGGAAGATGCCTTTATCGCCGGTGCCGATGTCCGGGAAATTGAGAAAATCACCGATCCGGCTGAAGGTTACCGGGTGGCCCGGGAAGGTCAGAAAGTTTTCCAGAAAATCGCTGATCTGCCTTTCCCGGTGGTTTCGGTCATTAACGGCGCCTGTATGGGCGGCGGTACCGAAATGAGTCTGGCCTGTGATTACCGGCTGGCCACCGATCATCCAAAAACCAGTATTGCCCTGCCCGAAGTTACGCTGGGAATTATTCCCGGCTGGGGCGGAACCCAGCGCCTGCCAAGGCTGATTGGTATTCAGCGCGCACTCGATATTATTCTGACCGGGAAAAGGCTGGATGCGGTCCGGGCTTATAAGTCTGGTCTGGTCGATAAGGTTATTCCGTGGCAATGGCAGAAGGAAAAAGCCCTGGAATTTATTACAGAAATTTTAAAGGACTCCGGTGAAGCGGTCAAAGCCCGGAGAAAAGCCTCCGGTGCGCTGCCCTTTCTGCTGGAAAAGAATCCGGCCGGCCGGGCTGTGCTGTTCAGTCAGGCCAAAAAAATGCTGCTTGAAAAAACAAAAGGACAGTATCCGGCACCGCTGGCTGCATTGGATGTGGTTCGGAAAACCATTGGCAAATCACTCGAAGCCGGGCTGGAAACAGAAGCCAAAGTGATGGGGGACCTGATTATTACACCGGTTTGCAAAAATCTGGTTCAGATTTTCTTCCGTTCGGAGGCAGTAAAAAAGGAAAACGGTACAACCAACACCGCACTGAAAGGCCAAAAAATCAGCAAAGCAGCCGTGCTCGGCGCCGGGGTGATGGGCGGCGGAATTGCCCAGTTATTTGCCTCAAAACAAATCGATTGCCGGGTCAAGGATATCAATAATGAAGCCGTGGCCAAGGCCTATCAGCAAGCTGCCTATGTTCTGCAGGGCGATGTCAAACGGCGTAAAATCACTCCGGTTGAATTCAGACAAACCTTGCACCGGATCACCGGAACCACGGATTACAGCGGTTTTAAATCAGCCGGAATTGTGGTTGAAGCCATTGTAGAGAATCTGAAGGTTAAAATGGATGTTATTGCCGAACTGGAAAAACAGGTCGGTCAGCAGACCATAATTGCTTCCAATACTTCATCCCTGTCCATAAATGAGATGGCCAAAGCCCTGCAACATAAAGATCGTTTTATTGGTCTGCACTTTTTTAACCCGGTTCACCGCATGCCGCTGGTCGAAATTATCCGCGGCAGCGGGACCTCCGATGAAACGGTAGCTACGGTTTTTAACCTGTCCAAAGCCCTGGGCAAAACCCCGATTGTAGTCAACGACGGTCCTGGTTTTCTGGTCAACCGCCTTCTGGTCCCTTATATGGTGGAAGCCATTTCCCTGCTCGAATCGGGTGTTGATCTGCATACCATCGACCGGACTCTGGTTAAATTTGGCATGCCGATGGGTCCGCTGGAGTTATTTGATGAGGTCGGTATCGATGTGGCTCATAAGGTGGCAAAAATCCTGCACGATTTTATGGGCAGCCGCATGGCCGAGTCACCGATTCTGGAAAGAATGATTACCGCCGGACGGCTGGGAAAGAAAAGCGGGAAAGGTTTCTACCGCTATGAGGGTCATAAAAAACTGGCCGATCCCGAAACGGCGTCCTTTATCAAGCCGTCTGAAAAAATAAGCATCAGCGAAACAGACCTTGTGCACCGCCTTATTTTCCCGATGGTCAATGAGGCGGCCCGCTGCCTTGATGAAAACATCGCCCGCAGTGCTGCGGATGTCGACCTGGGTATGATTTTCGGAACCGGTTTTGCGCCATTCCGCGGCGGTTTGCTGACCTATGCCGAAAGCGAAGGTCTGAAAAATGTTCAGAAAAAGCTGCAGGAATTCGAACACAATTATGGGGTTCGTTTTACACCCTCATCGGCTTTTTTGAAATTTGCAGAAAAAGGCAGTTTCTACGAGAAATCCAGTAAGGAGAAAAAATAATGTCAAAGAAAGCAGCACCCAGTTTTTCAAAGGCCTTGTTCAGCGGTGTGGTCACGGATGACCTGCTTTTTCCCTACCCGAAACTTAGCCGGGAAGAGGCGGAAAACCTGGATATCATGCGCGATACGTTCCGTAAATTTGCCGATGACACCATTGATGCCCATTTGATTGATGAACAGGCCAGGCTACCCGATAAAGTACTGCAAGGATTAAAAGAACTCGGCTTTATGGGGATGACCATTCCCGAGAAATATGATGGTTTTGGTCTTTCGGTCACCGCCTATGTAAAAATGCTCGATTTGATTGCCGGGTACGATGCCGGTGTTGTGTTGACTATCGGCGCCCATCTTTCCATTGGCTTAAAAGCATTGTTGCAGTTTGGAAATGAAGAACAGAAGAAAAAATACCTGCCGAAACTGGCCAGCGGCGAAATGGTTGCCGCCTATTGCCTTACCGAACCGGGTGCCGGCTCGGATGCAGCCGGAATAAAAACCCGTGCTGTGCGCGATGAAAAACAGGGCTGCTATATTCTTAACGGCAGTAAATTGTGGATTACCAACGGCGGTTTTGCCGACTTTTTCACCGTTTTCGCTAAAGAACCGATCAACGGACCGGACGGTGAAGTTAAGGATAAAATCAGTGCTTTTATTGTAACCCGCGATATGCCCGGTGTTTCCTCCGGCAAGGCAGAACACAAAATGGGCATCAGGGGTTCTTCTACGGCGGCTATTTTCTTTGAGGATGTCAAAGTGCCCTTCGAAAACCAGCTTGGCGAACCGGGCCGCGGTTTTAAGATCGCCATGGAAGTGCTGAACAGCGGCCGCCTTGGTCTGGCCGGTGGATCGCTTGGCGGACTAAAAGCTGTTTTTAAACAGGCCATTGCCCATATTAAACAGCGCAGTCAGTTTGAAAAAACCCTGGATCAGTTTGAAATGATACAGGAGAAAATCGGTCAGATTGCCATTGATATTTTTGCCTCTGAAAGTATGATTTATATGACCACAGCCCTGTTAGACCGCGGTGATGTGGACTATTCCCTGGAATCGGCCATGTGTAAAATACGGGCCACGGAAGTGACCTGGAATGGGGTCAATGAATGCCTGCAAATGGTTGGCGGCCTGGGTTATATGAAAGAATATCCCTACGAACGGGCGGTTCGCGATGCCCGGATCAACCCGATTTTTGAAGGAACCAATGAAATCCTGCGCATGTTTGTTGCCCTATCCGGATTGCAGGAACGCGGTGAATATCTGCGCAAGCTGGGCAAGGCTCTGCGCGGTCCGATAAAGGGCTTTGGCCTTCTGACCGATTACGCCACCAGTTGGGTAAAAGAGCGGGTATCGACCGACCGCATCCGCGAGGTACACAGTTCCCTGAATACGCCAAAGGTAAATTTCGAAATCTGGGCCAAAAATTTTCACTTTGCTGTCGAGCGGGCGCTGATCCACAATGGTAAAAATATCATCTACCGGGAAATGATTCAGGAACGGCTGGCCGATGCCGCCATCGATCTTTATGCCATGATTACCACCATCTCCCGGGTGGATACCCTGATCAACGAAAAAGGCGAGGCCAAATGCCAGCGTGAAATCCGCCTCTGTAACGCCTTTGCCGATCAGGCCTGGCGCCGGGTCCGTCGTAACCTGCTGATGATTGATCATAACCTGGACCGGGATATAAAGGAGATATCCTCGTTTGTGGTTGAGGAAGGCAGCTATCCGTTTGAAGTACAATAAATGAATGAAAACAGGAGGAGAATGTGAATATTGCGGTTTGCATCAAGCAGGTTCCGGATACCGAAACCCGCATAAAACTATCAGAGGACCGCTCCCGTGTGGTTGAGGATGATATCAATTTTATTATGAATCCCTATGATGAATTTGCGGTGGAAGAAGCTCTGAAGCTGCAGGAGAAAAACGGCGGGGAAGTAACCTATATTTCGCTTGGTCCCGACCGGGTTAGTTCGGCTCTGCGCAGCGCCCTGGCCATGGGCGGCGACAAGGCCATTCATATCAAAACCGACAAAGTGCCGGAAGACCCGCAGGTTACCGCTCAGGCTTTAACCGCCGTATTGAAGGAAACCAGCTATGATCTGGTACTGCTTGGTAAACAGGCCATTGATGATGATCATGCCCAGATGCCTTCGCTGCTGGCCGAAAAACTCGGCTGGCCGGCGGTTACCGTTGTGGTAAAACTGATGGTGGAGAATGGCCGGGTGAAAGCCGAGCGGGAAATTGATGGTGCCCATGAAATAGTCGAAAGTTCGCTACCGGCCATTATCGGCACCCAGCGCGGGTTGAATGAACCGCGTTACGCTTCGCTGAAGGGGATTATGCGGGCCAAAAAAATTCAGATTGAGGAGCGCACGCTTACCCTGCAGCCCTCCAGCCTGAGTGTAGCCGGATTTGAATTTCCACCGGCCAAACAGGCCGGGAAGATTGTCGGCAAGGATGCCAGTGCCGTGCCGGAATTGCTCCGGTTGTTACATGAAGAAGCCAAAGTGATTTAAGGGAGTGGAAAATGAAAGCTATAATTTTTGCTGAACACAGAAACGGACAAATCCGCAAAATCACTTTTGAAAATATGACCCTGGCCAAATCCCTTGGTCTGTCTTTCGATGTGGTCGTTGTCGGCCACCAGGTTCAGAGTGTGGAGCGTGATCTTGGAGCTTACGGGGCAACAACGGTTACCGTTCTCGATGATCCGGCCCTGACCAGGTACAGCCCGGATGTTTATACCCGGGTTATGGCCGATGCGGTAAAAAACAGCGGCGCCGAAATTGTACTGATGGGTGCCACATCGACCGGTAAAGACCTGGCACCGCGGCTTAGTGTACTTCTGAATGCGGCACTGGCCACAGACTGTACCAAAGTTGAACTGTCCGGCAATGAACTGCAGGTGACCCGTCCGATGTACGCCGGGAAAGTGCTGGCTAAAATCAGACTCAGTTCGGCGATTAAAGTACTTACCGTGCGCCCGAATGTTTATGGTGCCCGCGAAAATCAGAGCGCAGCGACTGTAAATAAAATTTCACCATCCCTGGTCGATGCCCGAACGGTGGTCAGTGAAATTGTGGCCGGAGCCAAAGGTAAACTCGATGTGACCGAGGCGGATATTATTGTTTCCGGCGGGCGGGGCATGAAAGGACCGGAGAACTGGCATCTGATTGAAAAGCTGGCCGAGAAATTAGGCGCCGCAACCGGTGCATCCCGTGCTGCTGTGGATGCCGGCTGGCGCTCACATGACGAACAGGTTGGTCAGACCGGGAAAACTGTTTCGCCCACCTTGTATATAGCCGTTGGAATTTCCGGGGCGATTCAGCATTTGGCCGGCATGTCTTCATCAAAATATATCGTGGCCATCAATAAAGACGCCGAGGCGCCTATTTTTAAAGTGGCCGATTACGGCATTGTCGCTGATCTGTTTGAGATTGTGCCACGGATGATTGATGAATTGAAATAAAGAAAGGCTGCTGCGGCAGCCTTT
>DYOS01000179.1 GCA_020720405.1 Caldithrix sp.
TCGGAACAGCGGGATGTGATTGGTTTGCAGATGGTTACCGCCGGACAAGCGGTCAGCGATTACATTAAGGAGTTGTACCAGTCCGACCAGTATCAGGACTATCTCTACTGGCATGGTTTTTCGGTTGAATTTACCGAAGGCCTGGCTGAATACTGGCACCGGGAAATGCGCCGCCAATTAAAAATTGACAACCAGGATGCCCCTGAGATTAAAAACCTGTTCCGCCAAAAATACCGCGGTTCCCGTTATTCCTTTGGCTATCCGGCCTGCCCCGATCTGGAACAGCAGAAAATATTTTTTGAGTTAATGGATCCGACCGGGATTGGCATTGAACTGACCGAAACTTTTCAGTTAACACCGGAGCAGAGCACATCAGCCCTTATTGTCCATCATCCCGAGGCTAAATATTTTAATGTGTGAAATACTTGTTTATAACCCATATCCGCTGATTTTGGGCGGACTCTGAAAGTACTGTTTAACAAAGAAACAGAAAATATGACCAGCAAAAAACTGATTATTCTTGTCGGCGACCGGGTACTGGTTCGCCCCGGGAGCGAGCGGGAAAAAACAAGCAGCGGGTTATACCTGCCGCAGGGTCTTGAGACCCGGGAAAAAGTTCAGACTGGTTATGTGGTTAAAGTCGGACCCGGTTATCCGGTTGGCGATCCGGGAAGTGAAGAAATCTGGTCTGAGACACATCCGGCAACCCGCTACATTCCGCTGCAGGCAGAAGAAGGTGATTATATTGTTTTCCTGCGCAAATCGGCCATTGAAATCGAATTTGAGAACGAAAATTTCCTGGTTGTGCCCCATCCGGCCATCCTCCTGCTGGTCCGGGAGGACCTGTTTGATCAGATCGGGCCGGATGAGACTGATGAAGAATGAACCC
This sequence comes from Caldithrix sp., assembly GCA_020720405.1. Taxonomy (GTDB): domain Bacteria; phylum Calditrichota; class Calditrichia; order Calditrichales; family Calditrichaceae; genus DYOS01. The sequence goes on from DYOS01000179.1 coordinate 890, forward strand.
AATTTTGCTATCCGCAAGCGGAAAGAGTGTTTATTTAACTGTTGTTTTCAGAAAATTTGACTGAACGGTATTCCCCATACCGGCCAACCGTTCCGGGAATTTTCCGTATCCACCAGATTGACAAATTCAACTAAAATCTTTATTTATTATTAAAAAGACTGAAATTTTACTTTTAGACACTAACAGGATAGGCGTTGAATTCTGAATCTCTGACCACCCGGCATTTCCAGACTGTAATCCTGCTCATTATTTTATTGACCATAGCCGGTATAAGCGGCTATGTATTGCTTGAAGGCTGGTCGTGGTTTGACGCTCTATACATGACTCTGATTTCCATCTCCACCGTCGGCTTCAAGGAAGTCCGCCAGTTAAGTTCCGCCGGGCGGATTCTGACCATGATGATAATTCTGGCCGGGATGGTTGTGGTGGCCATGCTTTCGGCCAGTGTAACCAGCTTTTTTGTCCGTAATGATTTGTTAACCAACCGAAAGCGATACAGAATGCGCAGGGAAATTGAAAAACTAAACGGTCATACCATTCTGTGTGGTGCCGGTGATACCGGGCGCACCATCATCAATGAGTTCCGCCGCTCCAATCGTCCACTGGTGGTTATTGAACAAAAACAGGAAAATGTGGAATTGCTTGATCTGCTGTATCCCGGTCTGCTGGTGCTGACCGGTGATGCAACCAAGGATGAATCGCTGATTGAAGCCAATATTCATCAGGCGGCGGGCTTGATCACCGCACTTTCCCTTGATGCCGACAACCTGTTTGTGGTTATTTCGGCCCGGGCGCTCAACCCCAAACTGACCATTATTTCCCGCTCGCTCGACCCGCAGACCGATCCCAAACTCTACCGATCCGGAGCAAGTTATGTCATATCACCCAATATGGTCGAAGGCATACGCATGGCCTCGGTTATTCTACGGCCGACTGTAGTCAGTTTTCTCGATGTGGTGATGGGTGATGATGAGCTTGAATTGCGGATGGAAGAAATTATTGTCGGCAAGGAATCAAGTCTGTTCGGAAAAACGTTGTCAGATGCTAAAATTCCCCAGCGCACCGGGCTGATTGTGATTGCCATCCGCAAAGCGGAAGCGGATAAATGGATGTTTAATCCCGGTCCGGCAACCATGATCAATGCCGGTGATACCATGATTGTGTTGGGGCATCCGCTGAAAATAGACAAATTACTGGCCTTGTTAAAAGAAAGTTAAATATAGGAGGATAAATGACATCACAGCATGAACTGGAAGGTCAATTCGGGCTTGAAGTTTTAGGCCTGAAAAATTTAAACAATATTTACTGGAATCTGAGCACGCCCGCTTTGTACGAGCAGGTTGTCCGGCGGCGGGAGGGTTTGCTGGCACATTTGGGGCCGCTGGTTGTCCGCACCGGGGCGATCACCGGCCGCTCACCCAATGACAAATTTATCATCGAAGAACCGGGCAGCAAAGATAAAATATGGTGGGGTAAGGTTAATAAGGGGATGAGTCCGGAGCGCTTCGATCATATCTGGCACCGGGTTCTGGCCTATCTGCAGGGCAATGATATTTTTGTGCAGGATTTACATGTCGGCACTGATGAGCAGTTTAAAGTTCCGCTGCGGATTATTACCGAATATGCCTGGCATTCCCTTTTCGCCCGGAACATGTTTGTACGCATTGAAGATCAGGCTGAGTTAAAAGCACATGTGCCCGAGTATACCATCATCGATCTGCCCAAATTCCACGCTGTTCCGGAACTGGACGGCACAAATTCTGAAGCGTTTATTCTGCTTAATCTGGCCAAAAAACTGATTCTGATCGGCGGAACAAGCTATGCCGGTGAAATCAAAAAGGCGGCTTTTACGCTGATGAATTATCTGCTTCCCGAACGGCAGACTCTGCCCATGCACTGTTCGGCCAATATTGGCAAGGGCGGCGATACGGCTCTGTTTTTCGGTCTGAGCGGCACCGGGAAAACCACACTATCGGCCGATCCGAACCGGGCCCTGATTGGCGATGACGAACATGGCTGGAGTGATAACGGTGTGTTCAATTTTGAAGGCGGCTGCTATGCCAAGGTGATCAAGCTGTCTCAGGAGGCCGAGCCGGAAATTTTTGCTACAACCAGAAAATTCGGGACTATCCTTGAAAATGTGCAGATTGATTCGTACACCCGTTACCCGGATCTGGATGACAGCACCTTTACCGAGAACACCCGCGCCTCGTATCCGATTACCCATCTTGATAATATCGTGGCCGATTCGCGCGGCGGACATGCAGAAAATATCGTTTTTCTGACCGCGGATGCGTTTGGCGTTCTGCCTCCGCTCTCTAAACTGACCCCCGAACAGGCCATGTATCATTTTCTTTCCGGCTATACCGCCCGGGTCGCCGGTACGGAAAAAGGGGTTACCGAGCCGCAGTCGACCTTTTCGACCTGCTTTGGTGCACCGTTTATGCCGCGCCATCCCAGTGAGTATGCCAAACTGCTTGGCGAGAAAATTGAAAAACATAAAGCCAAATGCTGGCTGGTCAATACCGGCTGGAGCGGTGGCGCTTACGGAGTCGGGCAGCGCATGTCGATTAAATACACCCGGGCCCTGCTGAATGCAGCGATTGAAGGTCAATTGGATAAAGTGGCTTATGAAACGGATCCGGTTTTTGGTTTATCGGTACCGGTAAGTTGTCCCGGAGTGCCGGCGGATATTCTGATGCCGAAAAATACCTGGGCGGATAAAAAAGCTTATGACGAAACCGCCCGGGAAGTGGCCGGCAAATTTATTAAAAATTTTAAGGAATTTGAGCCCTTTGTTTCGGAAGCGGTACGCAAAGCCGGTCCGCTGGTGTAAATAAAATCAGGATAAATAGTAAAAGGCGGAAAGGGCAACCTCTCCGCCTTTTTTTATTTTGTTCGGCCCGCTCATATTGAGTTTAAACCACGATCTGCAGGTACGCCCGGAGTGGCAGATTTTTTATTAAGCTGGCAGAAGAATTCTTCTATAATAAGAAATGGTTTTCTATGATAAGAATAATTTTTATAAAAATAACTGGTATCTAATAACTATGATCGCGGGAAAATGGAACAGAACTTGAAAGGCATGTGAGCTGCCTTTTAGGGTTGTACAATCACTTGGATTGGAAGATCAAATATAAAATAAGGATTAGAGCCCCGGTTATCATAAATGATGTTTGTGGATTTTTCCT
>DYOS01000180.1 GCA_020720405.1 Caldithrix sp.
CAGCGTTCTCTGTGGTTAATTTCTTTGTTGTATTATTTCGTGGATAAGAGTTTTTTCATTGTGTTTAATTTTTCCGACTGATAATTCTGATTCTGTGATAGTCCATGTTTATACTTTTCCTACCCGTTCGCTGCGGATCAGGTGCAGAAATTCGGAGCGGGTTTTCTCGTCTTCCTTAAAAGACCCGATCATGGCCGAAGTGATCATTTTAGCCTGGTCTTTTTCCACACCGCGCATCATCATGCACATGTGCTGGCCTTCAACAACCACACCCACGCCATCCGGATCGAGATAATCGTTCAGGACATCGGCAATTTCCTGGGTCATCCGTTCCTGTATCTGCAGACGGCGGGCAAACATATCAACCAGCCGGGGAATTTTACTCAGTCCGACTACCCTGCCCTTTGGGATATACCCAACATGCACGATACCATAAAAAGGCAGCAGATGATGTTCGCACATGCTGTAATATTCAATATTGGCGACGACCACCATTTCATCATATTTCACATCAAAAATAGCGCCGTTGATAACATCTTCCACCTTTTGATGATAACCTCGGGTAACTTCAGCATACATTTTGGCCACCCGCTGCGGTGTGCGCAACAAGCCCTGCCGACCAGCATCCTCACCAATACCGGTTAAAATAGTCTGGACGGCTTTCTCTATCTTCTTCATCTATAGATCCCTTCCGAATTCGAAATAGTTATTGTTGGTTTCCCAAAGTTTTAAATGGTACAGCATACCTTCAGGCAACGCCTGGGCTAAACGCTGCCACAAATAACAAATAATTTCCTCACCGGTGGAAATATGTTTTTTAAAATACTCAATCTCCCGGTTCAGATGGCGGTAATCCAGTTCCTGCAGAACAGCGTTTATGGCCCGGTCAAATTCCGCCCGCGGCCAGATCAGGCCGGATTTTTCGTCCGGCTGGCCGGAGATGGTGACTTCTAATTTATAATCATGTCCGTGGCCGTTATCATTATTGCATTTATCATAAATTTCCCGGTTACTTTCGGCATCAAGGGCCGGGGAATCGAGGCGGTGTGCCGCACTGAAATCATGAATCCGGGTCAGATAGTACTTCAGCTTCAATCTTCCGCCCTGCGGATCTCGGCATACAGATCATGCTTTTCGTAGAGACGAATACGCTCAAGCCGGAGTAAGGGATATGTATTAAGCCGCTCATCGATAAGCCTGAACAGCACTGCGGCGACATTTTCCGTAGTCGGGACCAGTTCCCTGAACCAGGGCGTATCCAGATTCAGAAATTTGTGGTCAAAATCTTCCAGAACCACATTGACCTCTTTCTTGAGATCGGTCAGATTGATGATCATCCCGGTTTCCGGGTTCACTTGACCACCGACACTCACATGCAGTTCATAATTATGGCCATGGCCGTAAGTGCTGATGCAACGGCCAAAAACCTGTTCATTTTTCTCCGCGCTCCATTCATCGCGCCAGTAACGGTGGCTGGCCGAAAACTCGAATTTTCTGGTGATGGTCACCTGCTTGTTTTTATCCATACATCTCCCGCTCTGAGCATCTCAAAACGTGACTGCGGCCAAACTATTCCTGGTTATCAAATAATTGTCTGGGAATCTGGCTTAAAGTGATATTTTGATCCCAGTCCAGCGATGGCGCCGGTAAGCCGTGGCGGGTTGCTATTTTCATGGACATGGATTTCAGCTTATTTACCTCATCCGTAACCTGGCCTTCGCACAGGGCGTGGATCATCAGTTCAAAAACAAGGTGCGGCCGGCTGTAGATTTTTTGAATCCGTCCTTCCTGCAGGGAACAAAGGGCCGGAATTTCCGAGCTGGATACAAGCTGTTTACGGATTTGTTCGGCCGAACTCTGATTTTCGGCAAAGCGCAGAATCTCGTTGCAGGACTCTTCATAAGCCCGCAGAACGGAAGCCGATTCATTCAGCTCCAACAGATCGCTGCCGACTTCGAGATCGTAAACCTGTTCCAGCAGACGCGAAATCAGATCACCCTGAATAATATTGCCGTGCTGCGGGGCCAGGGTCAGCGGTGCCGGGTCAAGTTTCCTGATCCATTCGATGGCAAAACGCAGTGCCGCCCGGGACGGCATGTAAACCTGGTGAAAGGTGCGTATGCCATGCCAGTCCATCTGGTCACCAAACAGAGTTTGAATACGACTGGCATCGCTAATTCCGGCAAACAGGTCGCCGGTAAACAGGATACGGGTCTGGACATCGTAAATCAGAAAGGCGCCGCGGCTGTGGCAAAACGGTGATGGTATAAAATATAAACGGTGACCGGTGACCAGGTCGGTTTGCCAGTTTTTAAAGGTATTGATTAGTTTTATACTGCGCGGATTCAACCCGAAATGGCTGATCAGCCGCCAGTTTTCTTCGGTTGTCAAACAGATGGCCCGCGGGTTGCGCCGGGCAATTTCCAGGGCATTCATACAAACATCGGGATCGGGATGATTTAAGGTATAAAAATGGACATTGCTCAGGTCGCCGATTATCTGTCTTGCTTTGCGTTCGATCTGCGGCAGATCAATCGGTGAACCCGGATCGATAATCATGTTGATGGTTCGTTTACCGGCCTGGAAGCGGCGCAGGTAAACATTGATCTGCAGCAGCGACTCCGGATTACGGTAGCCGATCCACCAGGTATCTTTGGCGATTTCAACCGGGTTGCGCAATTTTTCTTCTGAGATGCTTTGCAACTGACGCTCAAAACTGTCTGATTTGATGCGCATCTTTTCACTGCGGATGGCAAAGACACCGCTGCGCCAGGTACGCAGTACATCGAGAGCCTGGTCATCTTTTTTGGAGCCGTATTCGGCGCTTTCAATTTCACCGCGTACCAGGTAAATCGTCCCGTTCTGCCCCTGATTCTGCAGATGAATACGTCCGCTCATGCTCTGCTGATGGCACATGGCCAGCACTTCATCGAGAGGCTGATCGCGCAGGCTGCCTTCGAACTGCATGGCTTTTTCCCTGGCCTGATCGACACGCCGGAAAATGGCATCAATTTTTACCACCACTTCATCGACTACAAACGGTTTCAGGATAAAATCGTCGGCGCCGGCTTCCAGTCCTTCTTTCATCATTTCCTTGCGCCCGGTCAGGAAAATAAAGGGGATAACCCGGGTCAGTTCATTTTCCCGCACGGTGCGGCAAAAAGCCAGGCCATCCATTTCCGGCATTAAAATATCGGAAATGATCATATCGGGAATCTGGCTGCCGATGCGCTGCAGAGCTTCCCGTCCGTTGCGGGCGATAATGGTTTCGTACTTGCCGGTTAATTCAAGAAGACGCTGCAGGGAAAATAAAATTGTTTCCTCGTCTTCAACGATAAGTAAGGTCCGTTTACGTTCCATGGCCATCCCAGGTTGTACTGCGTTGAATATTCCATTATTGATTCAGTTTGAATTTAAGGAATTATACCGGAAACGGTAGAAAAAAGAGCTGCGGCGTTTTTGATGCAAAGCCCGGGACTAACCCGGGCTGCAAAGGCTGGCGGCAAGAAAAAAATCGCTGACTATTTGGCTGGAATGGCTTTTTCGACCATGGTCTGCAGTTCAGAAGCCAGCGAACCGGGCATGGTCATATTTTTCATAAAAGCCATTTTCCCGGCATCTTCGAAGAAGATTTTCATGCGGAACATGGCGGTTACCATACGCACTTTGATATTGGCTCCATCTTTGACCAACAATACCTGGAAGGGATAAGCAGCAGCATGGGAAAGACCGGGACAGGCGAAATCAGCCCGTTGATCATCACCGCCAGAGCGGACGATATCAAAGGATTTGGCTTCCATTTTGCGGCCCGAAATCCCGAATAAAATCATATTTTCCGATAATTTTATTTCGAACTCTTTTTTAAGACCCCATTCTGTCCCCGGAACGGATAAAGCCTTGCTTAGGGCAGTTGCCACCGTTTTAAAATCACCTGTGGTCACGGCGATATCTTCAATTTTCCCGGCAAAATCTCCGCCGGCCATGACACCCATCGTTTTGGAAATAAACCCGGTCGAGCGGATTTGTCCGTACTGAGTGTGGCTTTCTGTGCCT